>JAMPYD010000180.1 GCA_023700845.1 Elusimicrobiota bacterium
TGGACACCTTGCTCACGGCGAGCCAGGACCAGGCGGTCCTGCGCAAGACCGACGTCATCCCGGCCGACGCCAAGCCGGGCATCGACGCCTACATGGCCGAGCGCGGCCTGAAGCCCGGCGACCCCCACGTCTTCAAGATCAGCGAGGTGCCCGGCGCGGCGGCCCAGAACTTCCTGCAGGGCATCCGCGCGTCGCAGAAGAACACCAGCCTCCTCGTGCTCAGCGTTTCGAACACGCGCGAGCTCCGGAAGATCGAGACCCAGCTGAAGAAGTCCGGCGTCCAGCAGGGGGAGATCGCCAAGGTGTTCGCCGACACCGAGTTCCTGCGCCAGAACGTGCCCGAGGCGAACGTGCTGAGCCAGATGAACATCGAGGGTCTGAACACCGGCAAGGTGAAGGTCCTGATCCTCGACACGCGCGTCGGCGGCCGCGGCCTCGACCTGAACTTCAAGGGCGAGCGCAACTCGACGCACCCGGACGCCTTCCGCGGCTACACGACCTTCGAGATGCTCGTGCTCGGCCCCGAGGAGATGTCGGCCGTCCACATGATCCAGGCCATGGGCCGCATCGACACCGGCCGCACGCTGAGCCAGGCGCCCCGCCAGTTCACCTTGCTGATGGACATCCAGACCGCGAAGATGGAGTCGGTGTTCCGCAACATGTTCGAGACCGACCCGTTCTTCCTCGAGATGCGCAAGGACCCGTCCTTCCAGGCCTACATGCGCAAGACCGGCGGCTCCCTGGACTGGCATACGCTCAACAATTACCTCCTGAACCGCGCCAACGACGGCACCGGCGAGGGCCTGCTCCTGGCCCAGCGCGCGGACAAGGCCGTGCGCGAGAGCCTGAGCCGCCGCAACCTCGAAGTCGAGGAGAACCTGTTGCGCCAGTCCAACGTGCTCACCGACGCGCCCACCACGCAGAGCAAGAACCCCGCCCTCGACCGCATCCGTTAAACGCGCTTCGCCGCGGGCCAACTGTTTCCGGAAACAGCTAGAATGAGGCGTGCCTTCCTGGAATGAAGTCGAAGCGCGCCTGGCCAAGCTCGGCGTGCGCCCCGGCGACCTGATCGAGACCTTCACGCGCTCCGGCGGCGCGGGCGGCCAGAACGTCAACAAGGTGGAGACCGCGGTGCAGCTCACGCATCTCCCGTCCGGCGTCTCGGTCCGCTGCTCCGAGGAGCGCTCCCAGGGCCAGAACCGCCTGATCGCCCGCGCGCGCCTGGCGGACCGCCTGGAGGGCCTGGCGCGGGACCGCGCCGCCCGCCTGCGCCACGACGCCGAGAAGGCCCGCCGGACCAAGCGCGGGCGCTCCCGGAACTCGAAGAAGATCACCGTCGAGGCCAAGCGCCGCCGCTCCAGCGTCAAGCAGGGCCGCGGCTCCTGGCGGGGGGACGACTGATGGCGCACGCGCTCGACGCCGTACGATTTCTGCTCAGCGACACCGACCCCGCCAAGCTGGGGGCGAGCCTCGCCGAGGTCGCCTTCGTCGGGCGCTCGAACTCGGGCAAGAGCACGATGATCAACGCCCTGTGCCGCAAGGACCTCGCGCGCACCTCGAGCACGCCCGGCCGCACGCGCACGATCAACGTCTACGAGGCCGCGCCTCAGCGCCGCCTCGTCGATCTGCCCGGCTACGGCTTCGCCACCGGCCCGGCCGCCTCGCGCGAGGGGTGGGGGGCCATGATCGAGGGCTACCTCATGGGGACCAAGACCCTCGCGGGCATCTTCGTGCTCGTGGACGCGAAGCTGGGGCCGACCAAGCTCGACCTGGAGATGCTGAACTGGCTCCAGGCCGAGAGCCTGCCCTGGCGCGTCGTCGCCACCAAGGTGGATCAGGTCAAGAGCTCCCGCTCGTTCGTCCGCCGCCGCGAGGTGGCGCAGGCCGTCGGCATGACGCCCGAGACCTTGGCCTGGGTCAGCTCCCAGGAAGGCACGGGCATCGTCGAGCTGAGAAACGAGGTGGCGCGCCTCATCGGCGTCGCCGGACGGAAAACCTAGAGGCGGACTATCCTCGAGGATAGCCGCCGAAGAGAGAGAGGCTGACATGACCGCGATCCGCCTGATTCCCGCGCTGCTCGTCCTGCTCGCCGCGTCCGCTTCGGCGGCTCCCGCCGCCGACGAAAACCTGTGGCTCGAGGACATCGAGGGCAAGACCGCGATCGACTGGGTCAAGGAGCGCAACAAGACCTCGCTCGCCGAGCTCGAGGGCGACAAGCGCTTCGAGCCCCTGCGCCAGCAGATGCGCGCGATCCTCAACGCTCAGGACAAGATCGCCTGGCCGACGTGGCGCGGCGGCATGATCTACAACTTCTGGCAGGACGCCGAGCACGTGCGCGGCCTGTGGCGGCGCACGACCCTCGCCGAGTACCGCAAGAAGGACCCGAAGTGGGAGATCGTCCTCGACTTCGACGCGCTCGGCAAGGCCGAGGGCGAGTCCTGGGTGAACAAGGGCGCCAACTGCCAGGCGCGCCGCCCCGAGCGCTGCCTCCTGAATCTATCGCGCGGCGGCAAGGACGCGGTCGTCGTGAGGGAGTTCGACGCCTCGCGCTCGACCTGGGTCCCGGGAGGCTTCGTCCTCTCCGAGGCCAAGCACCGCCTCGACTGGCTCGACGACGACACGCTCCTCGTCGGCTCCGATTTCGGACCCGGCACGCTCACCAAGTCCGGCTACCCGCGCACGCTCCGGCGCTGGGCGCGCGGGACGGCCCTGTCCTCGGCCCCCGTCGTCTTCGAGGGGCTCGAGAGCGACGTGATGGTCGTGCCGTCGTCCTACGAGAACGAGGGCGGCCGCCTCGTGATCGTCCACGTCAGCAAGACCTTCTTCGAGACCGAGTACCACCGCCTGACGGCCGACGGGAAGTTCCGCCGCCTCGCCCTGCCGCTCGACACCGAGATCGAGGACTGGGACGGCAAGCGCCTGTTCGTGCGCGTGCTCAAGGACTGGACCGTGGATGGTGCCACGCGCAAGGCCGGGACCTTGATCTCGATCCCCGACGACGCCTACGACGAGAAGGCCCTGGCCGGGAAGGTCGAGACCGTCTATTTCCCGAACCCGCGCTCCTCCTTGGCCTCGGCGTTCTTCCTCGGCGAGACTTTGCACCTCCTGATCCGCGAGAACGTCGTGACGCGCCTGTACACCGCCGAGCGCGAGGGGGCCGCGTGGAAGCGAACCCTCGTGCCCCTGCCCGACAACGGGACCATCGGCATCGCCGCCGCCGACCCGTTCCGGCCCGAGCTGTTCGTCACCTACACCTCCTTCCTCGTCCCGACGACGCTCACGATGATCCCCAAGCCCGGCGCCAAGGCCGAGGCCCTCAAGAGCCTGCCGCCCCGCTTCGACGCCGCGGGCCTCGAGGCGACCCAGCTCGAGGCGACGAGCGCCGACGGTACAAAAGTCCCTTATTTTCTCGTCCGTCGTCGCAACGCCCCCGTGGACGGCTCGACGCCGACCTTGCTGTACGGCTACGGCGGGTTCCAGGTCGTCTACGGCCCGTTCTACCTCGAGACCCAGGGCAAGGCCTGGCTCGAGCGCGGCGGCGCCTACGCGCTGGCCAACATCCGCGGCGGCGGCGAGTTCGGCCCCGCCTGGCATCAGGCCGCGCTCAAGAAGAACCGGCCCCGCGCCTATGAGGACTTCGAGGCCGTGGCGCAGGACCTCGTCGCGCGCAAGCTCACCAGCCCCCGCCGCCTCGGCATCATGGGCGGCAGCAACGGCGGACTGCTCGTCGGCGCGGCGATGACGCGCAAGCCCGAGCTGTACCGCGCCGTCGTCTGCCAGGTGCCCCTGCTCGACATGACGCGCTACCACAAGCTCCTCGCCGGCCACAGCTGGATGGGCGAGTACGGCGACCCCGAGGGGGAGGAGCGCGAGGCGATCCTGTCCTACTCGCCTTACCAGAACCTCAAGAAGGGCGTCGCCTACCCGCGCGCCTTCTTCGTGACGTCGACGAAGGACGACCGCGTCCACCCCGGCCACGCCCGCAAGATGGTCGCGCGGATGCGGGAGCTCGGCGCCGACCCCCTGTATTACGAGAACATCGAGGGCGGCCACGGCGGCGCCGCCGACCTCGAGCAGCGCGCCAAGCGCACCTCGCTCGAGTACTCCTACCTGTACCGCAGCCTGATAGACTAGTAGAATCATCGCATGAGCAAGCTCGCCGGCGTCCGGGACAGGCTGCTGTTCATCTTCGCCCTGCTCGTGGCCGTCGTATCGGCGGGCACCGCCGGCTACCACCTCATCGAGGGCTGGTCCCTGTTCGACTCGCTCTACATGACGGTCATCACGATCGGCACCGTCGGCTACGGCGAGACGCATCCGCTGAGCCACGCCGGACGCGTGTTCACGATGTTCATGATTTTGGGCGGGATCGGCCTGTTCACCTACGGGTTCACCGCGATCACCGCCATCGTCGTCGAGGGCGAGCTGGCCAAGGCGTTCAGGAGAATGAGGATGGAACAGAACATCGCGCACCTGACCGATCACTTCATCATCTGCGGGGCGGGTCACACCGGCGGCGTCATCTGCGCCGAGCTGAGGAAGACGGGCCGCGACTTCGTCGTCGTGGACCGGGATCCGGCCGCGATCGCCGTCCTCTCCCAGCGCCTCGGCTTCGAGCTTCTTCATATCGTCGGCGACGGCTCCGACGACGCCGTCCTGCGCAGCGCCGGCGTCGAGCGCGCGGCCGGCGTCTTCGCCGTGCTCGCCACCGACCAGGACAACGCCTTCGTCGTGCTGTCGGCCAAGGGCCTCAACCCGAAGACGAAGGTCCTCGCCTGCCAGAAGTCGCTTGGCGTGCGCGACAAGCTGATGCGCAGCGGCGCCGACGGCGTCGTGGACCCCGAGTTCATCGGCGGCCTGCGCCTGGCCTCCGAGATGATCCGGCCCGTCACGGTCGGCTTCCTCGACTCCATGCTGCGCAACAAGGACTCCCACTTCCGCTTCGACGAGATCTCCGTGCCCTCGGACTCGCCCGTCATCGGCCATCCCGTGGGCAAGATCAAGGGCGGCGAGGGCGGCTGCCCGCTCGTCGTCGCCGTCGTCGCGGCGGGCTCGGACAGCTACGAGCTCAACCCGTCCGTCGACCGCCCCGTGCGAGCCGGCGACCGCCTGGTGATCCTCGGCGAGACCGAGGCCCTCGGCGGCCTGCGCAAGCGCGTCCTCTCGTAAAAACCCGGAAGGTGCCA
>JAMPYD010000181.1 GCA_023700845.1 Elusimicrobiota bacterium
CCCCCCCCGGGCCGTCTTCAGTCTCGCTCGAGCTATTGCGAGGCCGACTTCTGGCAGGAGGGCTTCATCTCCTGGAAGTAGCGGTTGCCCGCGCTGGCCCCGCCGCCGCGCTTCTCGGCCACCCAGGCCATCAGCGGGTCCTGTTCCATCATGAAGTAGCGCTTGTACGGCAGCTTGCCCTTGGCCAGGGGCTTCATCCGCACGACGTTGAGGGAGAACTCGCACATCAGCTGCTCCTCGGTGCAGTTTCCCTTCAGCTCGAGGTACTCCTCCTCCTCGCCGGCGATCTCGACGTTGCCGATGATGAGGTTCATGGTGCGGATGCCCTCGGGGCCGTCGTAATACTTGGGCTGGCAGGCCGCGGGGAACCGGAACGGGCCCTTCTTCTTGCCCTTGTGAATCTTGACGACGGCGTCGATCTCCATCTGCTTGCCGCGGACCTTGTCGCGCAGCTTCTTGGGCAAGGACTCGGGGTCGAGCTTCATGAAGCCGGAGACCAAGGTCGGATCGGCCTCGTCCATCGGCGTCTTGAGCATGTACTCGGCGATCTTGATCCGGGTCGCCTCGTCGGGGCCGGTCTCGGCGGCGAAGGCGGGTCCGGCGAGCAGGAGCGCGAGGACCAAAGCTTTCATGCGCATAGTGTAGCCTACGTTTCGCTTATCCGCGAGGGTGATGCTTCGAATGCGCGGCCTTCAGGGCCGAGGCGTCGAGGTGGGTGTAGATCTGCGTCGTCGCGAGGTCGGCGTGGCCGAGCATCTCCTGGACGGAGCGCAGGTCGGCGCCCCCCTGGAGAAGATGGGTCGCGAAGGTGTGGCGCAGAAGGTGGGGATGAAGGTGCTGCTTGATCCCGGCGCGCCGGCCGAGCTCGCCGAGGCGCCGCCAGAACTGGGTTCTCGACAACTTCTTTCCCGTGCGCCCGAGAAAGAGCTCCGCCGCGGGATTCTTGAATCTTCGCTCCCGCTCGGCGATGTAGACCTTGATCGCCGCGAGCGCCCGCGCGTGGACCGGCACCATCCTCTCCTTGTTTCCCTTGCCCAGGACCCGGACCCAGCCGTCCTGCAGGTTGGCCGCCTCCGTCTTCAGCGAGACGAGCTCGGTCACGCGCAGGCCCGAGGCGTACAGGAGCTCGAGCATCGCGCGGTCCCGGACGTCCTCGTACTCCGCCGTGTTCGGGGCGGCGAGCAGACGGGCCGCCTCGTCCTTGGTGAGATGCTTGGGAAGGCGCGCGGGAATGCGCGGCGTGCGCAGGGTCTCGGCCGGGCTTTCGGGGAGGCCCTCCTCGAGCATCACGAACCCGAAGTACGACTTCAGCGACTCGACCTTGCGGAACAGGGAGGTCGGCTTGAGGCCCCGCTCGCGCTGGGACCACAGGAAGTCGTCGAGGTCCGAGCGGCCGGCCTTGGCCGGGTCGATTTTCCTTTCCGCCGCCCAGGCGTGGAACGCGCCGAGGTCGGAGCGGTACGCCGCCACCGTGCGCGGCGACAGGCCCCGCTCCAGGCTCAGGTAGCGGGCGTACTCCTCGAGGCGCGCGGCGGCGTCCTTGTCCTGTCCGGCCATAGGTCTATTCTACCCGAACCGTTTCCGGAAACGGTCCCCGAAAACAGAGCCGCCGCCCCCTTTCGGGAGCGGCGGCTTTTTCGCGTCCGATCCTACTTGGACTTCGAGGCCGTCTTCGGCTCCGCCTTCGCGGGGGCCGGAGCTTCCGCTTCGGTCTCCGCCGCCTTGGCGTCGACGGGGGCGACGAGGTACTTGGCGCGCAGCGCCTTCTCGAGCTTCTCGGCGACGGCCGTGTGATGCTTGAGGTAGGCCTTCGCGTTCTCGCGTCCCTGGCCGAGACGCTCGCCGTCGTACAGGTACCAGGAGCCGGACTTCTCGAGGATCGCGCCCTCGACGCCGAGGTCGATGAGGCAGCCCTCGCGGGACACGCCGAAGCCGTGGATCATCTCGAACTCCGCCGTGCGGTAGGGCGGGGCGACCTTGTTCTTGACGACCTTGACCCGGGCGCGCGCGCCGACGACGACGTCGCCTTCCTTGATGTTCTCGATGCGGCGGATCTCCAGGCGCATCGTCGAGTAGAACTTCAGCGCCAGGCCGCCGGTCGTCGTCTCGGGGTTGCCGAACATGACGCCGATCTTGTTGCGGATCTGGTTGATGAAGATGATCGTGGTCTTGCTCTGCGAGACGACCGCGGTGAGCTTGCGCAGGGCCTGGCTCATCAGACGGGCTTGAAGACCCATATGGCTGTCGCCCATCTCGCCCTCGATCTCGGCCTTGGGCACGAGCGCCGCGACGGAGTCGACGACGATGATGTCGATCGCGGAGGAGCGGACGAGCTTCTCGGTGATCTCGAGGGCTTCCTCGCCGCAGTTGGGCTGGGCGATGAGCAGGCCGTCGATGTCGACGCCGAGCGCCTTCGCGTACGCCGGGTCCATGGCGTGCTCCGCGTCGATGTAGGCGGCCGCGCCGCCCATCCGCTGCGATTGGGCGACGGCCATCAACGCGAGCGTCGTCTTACCCGAGGACTCGGGCCCGTAGATCTCGATGATGCGGCCTTTCGGAAAGCCGCCCACGCCGAGCGCCAAGTCGAGGGACAGCACGCCGGTGGGAATCGCGTCGATCTTGATCTTGGCCGCGCGGTCTCCCAGCATCATCACCGCTTCCTTGCCGTAAGCCTTTTCGATCTGAGCCATCGCCAGCTCCAGCGCCTTCGACTTGCCCGTGTCCATGTTTCCCATTGAGTGATTTCTCCCTCCTCGAGTCCCCCGTCACTTCAGGGGCCCAAGGAAATTAGTATAGCAGAAGTCCTGTTCGAACACAAGTTCGATTTTTGTTCGACAACTGTTCGAACGCTGTTCGAGACCCCGCCCTACCAGACGATTGACCCCCCCAAAAAGTTCCCTACACTATCCGGGATGAGGCGCCTGATCCCGCTCGCCGCCGCTTTGCTCGCCGCCTGCCGCGGCACGGCCCCCGATTCCTCCGCCCCTCCCGCCGAGGGCCCGATCGTCGAGGTGCGCCGGTCCTTCACGTGCCCGCTGCCCGCCAGCCGCGGGCTGATCACGATCGCGCGCGACGGCAAGGCCGAGCGCGTGATCTTCGAGGGGCTCGAGTTCGAGCTCGGCAAGACCAAGTCCACCCGCGAGCAGATGACGCTCCCGCCGAAGGACGCCGCGGAGCTGTTCCGGCTCGTCTCCGGCTCGGATTGGCGAAGCATGCCCGAGCGCCCCGACGAGTTCGCCCTGCAGGGGCGCCCGTCCTGCGCCGACTGCTGCTCCGGCGCGCTGTACATCAAGACGGCCGGGGGCGGGCGCAGCCTGAATTACGCCGGGGAGCGAAAGCCCGAGAAGCTCGAGGCGCTGCTCAAGGGCATCGACGACATCCTCGGGCGCGGGGAATGGACGCGCGTCGTCTACCCCTGGGAGCAGCAGCGCTAGGCCGTCTTAATCCGTGCGCTGGTAGAGATACTTCTCGAGGATCTGGATGGAGGTGCGCCACTCGACGCCGCGCACGCCGTCCTTGAAGGTCGGAACCTCGACGGGGAACACGCGCATCACCGTGCGGCTGTCGGTCCACCAGAACTTGTCTCCGCTGCGGTCGCCCTCGCCGTAGGTCAAGGACAGGTCGCGGGCCAGCTCCTCGGACGTCTTCTCGCCGGAGCGCTTGGCGTTGTAGACGACCTGGATGTCCACCAGCTTCCCCCTCTTGAAACCGAGCAGCAGCGCCTGCGTCCAGTTCGGGAAGCTCTTCGCGTACGCGCGCTCGACGCGGTAGCGCGTCACGCGCCCGCGCGGATCGACGTGCGAGGGCCAGTCCTGGGCCGGGGCGTAGATGCGCTGCACGTCCTCGAGGCTGTCGCCGAGCTGGAGCTCCGCGAGGTAGCGCTGGATCGCGGGCGGGTCCTCGTAGCCGTCGTCGCCGGCGAACGCCGGAACGGCGAAAAGCGCGGCCAGCAGGAAGGCGCGCACGGGTTACCTCGCGGCTCGCGCCCGGCGGCGCGGGGCGGCCTTCGCGTAGTACCGGGGACCGGCGTAGTGATTGAAGGTGACCTTGGCGACCTTGGTGATGAAGTCCTTGGCCTGCGAGTAGGAGCGGTTCTGCCCGGTCAGCACGGTCACCGCGTAGTCGCCGTTGGGCGTCAGGAAGATCGCGGAGTCGTGGCAGGCCTGGCGCAGGAGGCCGGTCTTGTGCGCGATGTCCCACCCGACCGGCATGCCCTTGGCCAGGCGGGAGGCGACCGCCTTCGGTTTTTTGAGGATCTCGAGCATGACCTCGCTCGAGACCTTGTCGACGGCCTGGCCCGTGTAGATCTTGTCCATCAGCGAGGCCATCTCGCGCGCGGTCGTGTAGTTCTCGTGCATGACGCGGCCGCCCTTGATGCTCATGCCCTCCTCATAGATGCCGGTATAGAGGAGGCCCATGCGCGGGAACTGCTGCTGCACGTAGCCGATGCCGAGGTGGTCGAGGACCATCTTCGTCGCCGTGTTGTCCGACTCGTTGATCATGTGCACGAGCAGCTCGCGGACCGTGAGCCTCGTGCCGTCGGGGCGCCACTTCAGCGAGCCCGAGCCGCCGACGCGGTTGCGCCGCGTGATCGCGATGCGCTCGTCGAGCGCCAGGCGGCCGTCGCGGATCTTGTAGAAGGCCGCGATCATGACGGGGACCTTGATCAGGCTCGCCGCGGGGAAAAGGTCGTCGGCGTGGTGCGTCCACGTGCGCCCCGTCTTCAGGTCCTTCAGGTAGATCGCGACGCGCCCCGGGTAGCGCTCGGCCATCTTGCCGAGCGAGGCCGTCATCGTCTCCCACTGGACGTCGCGCGGGTGCGGGGAGATCGACGGCGCCGGGGCGGGGCCGATCGTCGTCCGGTCCGGCGCCGGAGAGATCGAGGGCTCCGCCGGCCGGACCGGCGGCGCGGCGGCGGCCGGCGCGAGCGACGCGGGGGCCGTGATCTCGGCGACCTCCTGGTCCTCCTCGGGGCGGCCGTTCTCCTCGCTCCAGTCGAGCCGGTAGCCGAGGCCGTACGCCAGGCCGATGACGGCGAGCGCCGAGACGAGCAGCAGGTCGGTGCCCTGCGCGCGCAAGGCCTCCCAGCTGAGGCGTCGGTTGACGGGAATTCGGCTCATGGCGCTATGCTCTCAGGATAGCAGGCGGCGGGCGCCCCCGCCAGTGGCGGGGGC
>JAMPYD010000182.1 GCA_023700845.1 Elusimicrobiota bacterium
CCGAAGCGCGTCTCCACCCCGGCGTGAGCGGCCAGAAGATAGGCGTCGACGCCGTGGCGGCCCTCGACCGCGGTCAGGACCGGGCCTTGGGCCGCGAGAAAGCGGGCGCCCGCGGCGAGGCTCTGGGGATTGATGAAGATCTTCCGGTATTCGTCGTACGGCAGGGCCTCGCCCGGCTTGCCGAAGCGGTCGGGGATGCTCGGGATCACGGCCAGGCGCGGGTCGGCGAAGAAGGCGTTCACGGCGGCGGCCGGCACGCGCCCGTTGAGGCGGGCGAAGACGCCCGCGCGGACCTGCTCGGGCGTCTTGGCGTCGGCCGCGGCGGCCGGCCGCTGGGACCTCGCGCGGCGCCCGGCCTCCGCCAGGCCCGCCTGAAGCATCGAGGCGAAGGCGGCGTCGCCGAAGGCCTGGGCGCTCGCCGCCGCGGGGGCCAGCGCCGCGGCCGCGATGACCGCGGTCATGAGGCTTTTCTTCAGGAAATCCGCGCACAGGCGCGTCAGGCGCTCGCGCCGGTCGAGGAAGTCGTGCGCCGCCCCGCGCTCGATGACGAGGCGGGCGCGCTTGCCCGCGCACTTGGCGATCCGCCTCGACACCCGCGCGGGGATCGTCAGGTCCTCGTCGCCGTGGACGAGCAGCACCGGCGCCTTGATGCGGCTCGCGGCCCGTCCGGGGTCGAACGCGGTGACGGCCTTCCGGAAATCGGCGGCGAGCGCCTTCGGCGCGATCGTGTTCAGCGGCCGCGACAGGCGCTTGATGAAGTCGAGCGTGTCCGGGCCGATCATCTCGGGCCCGCCGGCGGGGGCGACGGCCACGACGGCGCGCAGCTTCGGGTCGCGCGCGGCGGCGTTGAGCGCCGTCCACCCGCCCATGCTGAAGCCGAACAGCGCGACGCGGCGCGGGTTCACGAACGGGAGCCGGCGCGCGGCGGACAGCGCCGCGGCCGCCTGGGACGGCAAGGTCGTGAAGCGGTACTTCCCCCCGGAGCCCCAGGCGCCGAGGAAGGAGGGCGCGACCGACGCGATGCCCCGCGCCATCAGCGCGCGCTGGATGTCGACGCTCTTCTCCGAGCCGGGGAAGCCGTGCAGGAACAGCACCGTCGGGAAGCGCCGCCCCTCCGGCCCCTCGGGGCGGTGATAATGGACCAGCATCTTCTGGCCTTTGACGCGGAAGATCTCGGTGCCGGCGCGGGCTTTCATCAGACGATTCTAGCGCAAAAATCGGCGCCCGGAACCGACGCCGCGCCTCAAGACTGGCTATAATCTCCGCGTGGCGCAAATCCCGCAGAGCCGGCCCCGCATCGTCCTCGGCGTCGCCGGCGGCAGCGGCTCGGGCAAATCGTGGCTCGCGAAAGCGATCGTCGCCGCCTTCCCCGAGCAGACCACCGTCATCTGCCACGACTGGTACTACCGCCACAACGGCGACCTGAGCGCGGCGCGGACGCTGAAGCTCAACTTCGACCACCCGCGCTCGCTCGACACGGCCCTGATGTGCCGCCAGCTCGACCAGCTCAACGCCGGCAGCGCGATCGACGCGCCGATCTACGACTACGCCACGCACAGCCGCCTGAAGGAGAAGCGCCGCGTCGAGCCCCGCCCGCTGATCATCATCGACGGCATCCTGGTCCTCACCGAAAAAGCGCTGCGAGACCGGATGCATATCTCCGTGTTCATCGAGACGCCCGACGACATCCGCCTGATGCGCCGCGTGCGCCGCGACTGCACGGAGCGGCGCGTGGAGCTCGACGAGACCCTGCGCCTGTACGAGGAGTTCGTGCGCCCGATGCACAAGCGCTACGTCGAGCCCTCGGCGCACCACGCGACCTGGATCTGGTCTCAGCTCGACGACAAGACCTTCCCGAGCCTGCTGATCACGGACCTGAAGCGCCGCCTCGCCGAAAAAGTCCCCGCATGAGCCCCCGGCGCTACCGCGACCGGCCGAGCTACGAGGCCCGCCCGGTCCTCCAAGGCCTCCCGCGGACCAACGTCAACACCCCGGGCTTCCAGCTGACGGCCGGCCTCGTCCTGTTCGCGGTCGGCCTGGCGATGTTCCCGGTGCATCCTCCGGAGGGCGAGTGGACCGCGGCGACCTTGGCCTGCTGGAACGCCGGCGCCTGGACCGCGGCGATCGCGGGCGGAGTCCTGCTGATCGCGGCCTTCCGAAGCCTGGCCCGCGCGCGCGCCCGCTCCCTGGCCTTCGCCGCGGGCTCCCCCGACGCGTGGCGGCTCGATTACGACTGGACGCCGGGCGCGGTCCGCGACCGCGCCGTCGCCGCGGCCGCGGAATCCCTCCTGTGGATCGGCCTGTCGGCCGTCTTGGGCCTCGCCGCTTTGGCGTTCGCGGCCGGCCACGACGGCGCGTACTCCCTCGTCAAGCTCGCCGCGCTGGCGCTCGTCGGACTCTCCGCGCTCTGCGCCTGGCTCTCGTCGGGCACCCTGAGGCAGGGGCTCGTGTTCGGGGAATCCGTGCTGCGCTGGGACGGCGGCGGGCCGCTGAGAACCGGGACCGAGTGGACCGGGTCCGTCGCGGTCGCCGACGGCGTGAGCGCGCCTCACGCCCACCTCCAGTTCATCAAGGAACGAAAGATCCGAAGCGGCGACGAGGTCTCCTACTCCCGCCGCGAGCACGACCGCATCGACCTCGCGGCCGGGATCGAGCGCGAGCCGGGCGGCGGGAAGGTCCTGCGCCTGACCGCGGCCATCCCCGCGGACGCGCCGGCCACCGAGCTGTCCCGCGACCCCGCCCGCTACTGGGAGCTGCGCGTCGCCGACGACGCCTCGGGCTGGGCGACGACCTTCCTGGTCCCCGTCTACCGCTGACGGCTACTTCTTGCCGGCGACCTCGTCGGCGAGCTTGTTCATTCCATAGACGGAGCGCATCGCCTCGAGGATGCCCGAGGAGTGCACCGCGACCGTGCGGTTGCGCGCGTCGTCGTAGGCGTAGCGCCCGACGAGCGACTGGATGTTGCCGTCGAACACCAGGCCGACGTACTCCCCCTTCGCGTTGACGATCGGAGAGCCGGAGTTGCCGCCGATGATGTCGTTGGTGGTCACGAAGTTCACCTTCGTCTCGAGGCGCAGCGTCCTCCGCGCCGCCTTGACGCGCGGCGCCAGGTCGAACGGCGGCTTCTCCGCGTGGCCGATCGCCCGGTCGTAGAGGCCGTGGAAGGTCGTGAACGGCGCCACGAAAGTCGTGCCCTGCTCGTAGCCCGCCACCTTGCCGTAGGACATGCGCAGCGTGAACGTCGCGTCGGGATAGGTGGACTTGCCGTACACGGCGAAGCGCGCCTTCGCGATCCGCTTGCCCTCGGCGACGGTCACGCTCTCGATCTCGTCCTCGTGCCACTTGCGCTGGGCCCGGTAGACCGGGTCGATTTTGCGCGCCCAGACGATCAGGGCGTCCTTCGACTCCGCGACGGCCTTCTCGCCGCCCTCGACGAGCCTCTTGCGCTCCGCGATGTCGAAGAGCCCCGTGCCCGCGATCAGGTCCTTGGCGACCTTCGCCGGCTCCCCGCCGCCGAGGGCGGCGCGCACGAACTCGTCGTCCGGGCCGAGCTCCCGGGCCGCGTCCTCGAGCGCGCGGCGCAGGAAGAACTCCTCCATGTCGGGGTACATCGGCGCCGGGGAGAACAGGCGGAACTTCAGGGACTCGAGGGCCGAGTCGCGGAACTCCTCGTAGCGCTTGTCGTTGGGCTTGGCGACCTCGGCGACGTAGCGGACGATGGTGCCGGCCAGGCCGGCGACCTTCGTCGCGGCGTAGGCGCGGTAGGTCGTCTGCAGGCGGCGCTCGCCCGCCTTCCTCGTCGCGGCGGCGATCTTGTCCCACGAGCCCCGCGCGTCCTTCGTCGCCTCGTCCTTCGACTCGGCGACGGTCTTGCGCAGGACGTCCTCGGCGTTCTTCAGCGCGGCGAAGAGCTTGGGGTCGAGCAGGCCCTCGTACTCGCCGGTGACGGCCTTGATCGCGTTCTCGATGCCGAAGATGCGGTCCTTCGAGCGGCGCTCCTGCTCGGCGCCGAGCTTGGCGTAGGCGTAGTAGTCGGCGCGCTTGTCCGCCGCGACCTTCAGGTACAGCGGCAGGCCGAGGTCGCGCGCGTACTCGAGCTGGGCGACGGTGTCGAGGCGGTCGGTGCGGCCGGGATGGCCGGTCACGAACACCAGCTCCCCGTCGGCGGCGCCGTCCTTCGACCACTTCAGGTAGTGCTCGATCTTGACCGGCTTGCCGTTCTCGTAGACGCGGAAGAAGGCGAAGTCGAGGGCGAAGCGCGGATAGGTGAAGTTGTCGGGATCGCCGCCGTAGAACGCCGCCTGAAGCTCGGGGGCCATGACGAGGCGCATGTCGGTGTACTTCTTGTAGCGGTACAGCCAGTACTCCCCGCCCTGGTACAGCTCGACGACGTCGGAGCGCAGGCCGGTCGAGTCCGTCGACTCCTTCGTGATCCGCGAAATCTCGCCCTTGCGCTGCTCGTTCTGGTCCTTGTCCGCGGCCTTCGGGTCCACCGCCTTGAGCACGCGCTCGGTGACGTTCTCCATCGCCACGAGGACGTTGACCTCGAGGTCGGGGCAGGCGATCTCGCCCTTGAGGTCCTTGGCGAAGAAGCCCTCCTTCACGTAGTCCTTCTTCGGCGTGGACATCTTCTGCAGCTGGCCGAGCGCGACGTGGTGGTTCGTCAGGACGAGGCCGTTCTTCGACACGAACGCTCCGGAGCCGCCGTCGTTGAAGCGCACCGAGGCGAGGCGCAGGTGGTCGATCCACTCCTGCCTCGGGGTGAAGCCGTAGCGGTCCTTGAGGAGCTTGATCGGGAGGTTGTCGAACGTCCACATGCCCTCGTCGCCGCGCAGCTGCGGCGTCGCGGCGACGGTCAGCGCCGCGGCCATCACGGCGCGGGCGGTGTGCTTGCGGGCGTTGGATATCGGGGACATGAGATAAGCCTCCTAAGAGAAGGCCGTGATTTTAGCAGAACTGGTGTCAGTCCTCCCGTAATTTTCAGTTTCCCTTTGCGGTTGGTGTCAGTCCTCCCGGATTTTTCAGTTTCGCCCATGCAACTTTTTCAGGGGGTCGATCGTATGATAAGCATGAAATGGACAAAACGAATTCATTGCCCCGGAGGGATCTATCATGCGATGGCGCACGGAGTAAACGGAGGGGACATCTTCATGGACGACCTGGAC
>JAMPYD010000183.1 GCA_023700845.1 Elusimicrobiota bacterium
GCACGACGATGTCGCGGTCGGTCAGGACTCCGAGAACCGAGCCGTTCGAGACCACGGGAGCGAATCCCACCTTCTCGTCGCGCATCACCCGCGCCGCCGTCTCGACCGAATCGTCCGGATCGAGCGTCGCGACGTGAACGGACATGATATCCCTGATCCTCATATGGCCTCCTCTCCTCCCCTCAGTATAGGCGACGGGAGAAGCCGCGGACCATGAAGGGCCTGTAACCGTTTCTTCCCTAAACCGCGACCCCGCCGCCGCTCAGGACGGGCTGAGAAGGATCAGGTCCGCCGCCTTCGCCAGGCTCGGCGCGGTCAGGTGCGGCGCCCGGTTCGGCCCGCGCCGCCAGGCGGTCTCGTGGCCGTTGTCGATCATGACGGTCCGGCAGCCCGCGCGGCGCCCCGCCTCGACGTCGTCCAGGACGTCGCCGATCATCCACGAGCGCAGGGGATCGAGGTCGTGCTCGCGGCAGGCGTCTTCGATCAGCCCGGGGGACGGCTTGCGGCACCGGCACTCGACGGCGTACGCCCGGACGCGCCCCTCGGGGTCGTGCGGGCAGTAATAGAAGCCCTCGAACTCGGCGCCCTCCTCGGCCAGCAGCTCCTCGAGCCGCCGCACGACCGGCGCGAGCGCCGCCTCGCGGAACTGCCCGCGCGCGACGCCCGGCTCGTTGGAGACGATGAACAGGCGGAAGCCCGCCTCCTTCAGCCGGGCCAGGGCCTCGGTCGCCCCCGGCAGGAGCCGCAGCTTCGAGGGATCCGCCCCGTGCCTCACGTCCTCGACCAAGGTCCCGTCCTTTTCGAAAAAAACCGCGCGATCGTTCATATCGGCCGCCCCCTGTGCCTCATGTGCGCGATTATAGCGCCGGAATCGCGCGCGGCGTCATTGCCGCAGGGTGACATTTTGTTGGCCGCGCGTTCCCGCCCGGGCGCGGCCAATGTAATAGAATGACTCCATGAAGCGCGACATCAAAACCGACCTGAACGAGATTCGAACCGGCATCGACGCGGCCGACAACGGGATCATCGCGTTGCTCGGCAAGCGGCGGGAGCTGGTGATCCGCCTCGCCCGCATCAAGAAGGTGCTCGACGTCCCGATCTACGACCGCAAGCGCGAGCAGGCCCTGGTCGACCGGGTCAAGAAGCTCGGACGGAAGAAGAAGCTCAACGACGAGTTCGTCGAGGTGCTCTTCCGCCTGATCATGATGAACTCCAAAGAGACGCAGTATCATGAGGCTTTCTAGGCGCGCGGCGGCCGTCGCCGAGTCGGCGACCCTGCGCCTCTCCGCCGCCGCGGCCCGCCTGCGCGCCGGGGGCCGCGAGATCATCAACCTGCTGGAAGGCGAGCCGGACCTGCCCCTGCCCCCCGCGGTGCGCGAGGCCACGCGCCGCGCCCTCGCCCGCGGCGAGACCCGCTACTCCGACGCCTCCGGCCTGCCCGAGCTGCGCGAGCTGATCGCGCGCAAGCTCAAGGCGCGAAACGGCATCACGGCCGCGCCCGAGGATATCCTGGTCACGAACGGCGCCAAGCAGGCCGTGTACGAGGCGCTCCAGACGATCTGCGGGCCCGGCGACGAGGTGCTGGTGCCGAGCCCCTACTGGGTGACCTTCCCGGAGGCCGTGCGCCTCGCCGGCGCCAAGCCCGTCTTCGTCCCCACGCGCGCCCACCGGCTCGATCTCGACGCCGTCGCGCGCGCGGTCTCCCCGCGCACGCGCGCGATCATCATCAACTCCCCCAACAACCCGGCCGGCGCGGTGTACTCCGAGGCGGCCCTGCGCGGCCTCGCCCGCCTGGCGGCCAAGCGCGATTTCCTGATCGTCTCGGACGAGGCGTACGAGGACTTCGTCTACGACGGCGCCGCGCATCTCAGCGTCGCGGCGCTCGGCGCCGCGTCGCGCACGATCACCGTGCAGACCTTTTCGAAGAGCTTCTCGATGACCGGCTTCCGCGTGGGCTTCCTGGCCGCGCCGCCGGAGATCGCGCGCGCCGCCCGGCGCCTGCACGGGCACGTCACCGGCAACGTCTGCACGTTCGCGCAGCACGGCGCGATCGCGGCGCTCGGCCTCGGGCGCGGCGAGCTCGCCCGCCGCCGCGCGGTTTTCCAGAAAAGGCGGGACCTCGCCTACGCCCTCGCCTCGCGGACCTTCGACTGCGTCAAGCCCCGCGGCGGCCTGTTCGTGTTCGCCGACGCGCGCCGCCATCTCGGCCGGCGCTTCCCGGATTCGGCGCGGCTCGCCGGATACCTGCTCGAGACCGCCGGGGTGTCCGCCGTGCCGGGCTCGGCCTGCGGCATGGAGGGCTTCCTGCGCTTCAGCTTCACCTCGCCCGAGCCCGCGCTCCGCGAGGCCTTCGCCCGCATCGAGGCCGCGCTGTGAAGATCGGCATCATCGGCTTCGGCCGCCTGGGGGCGCTGCTCGCGCGGCATTTCGCCCGCGAGCACGAGATCAAGGTCTTCGACACGCGGCGCGTGGCGAGGAAGGTCCGCGCCCTCGGCGCGAAGCCCGCCCCGCTCGCCGAGGTCTGCCGCCAGGAGGTGGTCGTCCCCTGCGTGCCGATCGCGGAGTTCGAGCCGCTCCTGCGGCGCATCCGCGGGCTGCTGCGGCCGGACGCGCTGGTCGTCGACGTCTGCTCGGTCAAGGAGCACCCCGTGCGCGCGATGAAGAAGCTGCTGCCGCGCTCGGTCGAGATCCTGGGGACGCACCCCAACTTCGGCCCCGACAGCGCCGCCGAGTCCCTGCGCGGGCGGCAGATCGCGGTCTGCAAAGTGCGCATCGGCGCCGGGCGCTACGCGCGCGTCAGGCGCGCGTTCGAGCGCAAGGGGCTCGAGCTCGTCGAGATGACACCGCGCGAGCACGACCGGCGCATGGCGTCCTCCCTGGTGCTGACTCATTTCATCGGGCGCGGCCTCATCGAGTACGGCGCCGCGCCGACGGGCATCGACACCGAGGGCTACAAGCGGCTCCTGCGCATCCTGCAGACCGTGCAGAACGACACCGCCCAGCTCTTCCGCGACATGAACCGCTACAACGCCTACGCGCCCGCGATGCGGCGCCGGTTCCTGGCCTCCCTGCGCCGGGTGGACGCGAGGGTGCGGTCGTGAAGATCTCCTTCCAGGGCGTGCGCGGCGCCTACTCCGAGGAGGCGGCGCTCAAGCGCTTCCCCGACGCCGAGCCCGCCGGATTCCCGTACAGCGAGCAGGTCGTCGAGGCGGTGGATTCGGGCCGCGCCGACCTGGGCATCCTGCCCATCGAGAACAGCATCGCGGGCCCCGTCGGCGTGAACCTCGACTTGTTTCTCGCGCACGACGTCTTCATCATCGACGAGGTCTACCTGTCGATCGACCATTGCCTGCTCGCGAAGCCCGGCACGAAGCTCGGCGACGTCTGGAACGTGTACTCGCATCCGATCGCGCTCGCCCAGTGCCGCGAGTTCATCAACAAGCACGGCTACAAGGCGGTGCCGGAGTACGACACCGCCGGCTCCGCCGAGCTCGTCGCGGGCCACGGACGCCCCGGCGAGGCCGCGATCGCCCCGCGCCGCTGCGCGGACATCTACGGCCTCGAGGTGCTCGCCGAGAAGATCCAGTCGGCCAGCAACAACATCACGCGCTTCGGCGTGTTCGCGCGCCGGGACAAGGTCCCCGCCGGTATCAAGATGGAGAAGACCAGCCTCGCCTTCACCGCAGCGCACCGGCCCGGCGCGCTGCTCGGCTGCCTCAAGCGCTTCGCCGACAACGGGGTCAACCTGACCAAGCTCGAGTCGCGTCCCGTCGCCGCGGATCCCTTCGCCTACGTCTTCCTGGTGGACCTGCTCGGCGGGATGGAGGACGCGCCCGTCAAGAAAGCCCTCGCGGAGCTCGGCGCCGACGCCGGCAGCGTCAAGATTCTCGGGAGCTATCCGCTCGGTACGCGCTGAGAATCATCTTCTCGGTCGCCTCCCAGCCGAGGCACTTGTCCGTCACGGAGACGCCGTGCTCGAGACGCTTCAGGTCCCGGGGGATCGGCTGGCTGCCTTCCTTAAGATTGCTCTCGATCATGACGCCGATGAGGCTCTTCTCGCCGCGCGCCCGCTGCTCCAGGCAGTCGGCGAACACCGCGGGCTGCCGGCGGTGGTCCTTGCTCGAGTTGCCGTGGCTGCAGTCCACCATGATGCGCTCCGGCAGGCCCGCGGCGCGCAGCGCCTTGCGGCACAGCGCGATGCCGGCCGCGTCGTAGTTGGGCGTCCGGCCGCCGCGCAGGACGACGTGGCCGTAGCGGTTGCCCTTCGTCCGGTAGACGGAGATGCGGCCGTCCGGGTCCACGCCGAGGAAGTGATGGGGCATCAGCGCCGACCTCATCGCGTCGAGCGCGACCTGGATGTTGCCGTCGGTGCCGTTCTTGAAGCCGATGGGCGTGGAGAGCCCGCTGGCCATCTCGCGGTGCGTCTGCGACTCGATCGTGCGCGCGCCGATCGCGTACCAGCAGACCAGGTCCGAGAGGTACTGAGGCATGATCGGATCCAGGGCCTCGGAGGCGGTCGGCAATCCGAGATCGGTGATTTTGAGGAGCAGCCTCCGCGCCAGCTTGAGCCCCGCCTCGATGTGGAACGAGTCGTTCATGTCGGGGTCGTTGATCAGCCCCTTCCAGCCGATCGTCGTGCGCGGCTTCTCGAAGTAGACCCGCATGCACAGCAGGAAGCGGTCGGACACCGCGTCGGCCAGGACCTTCAGGCGCTCGGCGTACTCGAGCGCGGCCTTGGGGTCGTGGATCGAGCACGGCCCGACCACGACGAGGAGCCTCTCGTCCTCGCCGTCGAGGATGCGGCAGATCGCCCGGCGGCCGGCGGCGACCGTCTCCAGGCTCCGCTCCGAGGCCGGCAGCTGCTCCGTCACCTCGCGCGGAGGCGGGAGCAGGCTGTGGCCCGCGATGTTCGCGTTGATCAGCCGCTTCTTATCCAAGGGCTGACAGTATAGCGAATCGCCGGCGCGGGAGCGTTACGCCGCGAGCGCCTTGCGGGACTTGGCGACGGCTTCGCCGATCCCGGACAGGTTCTCGACGACGATGATGCCGGCCTCGCGCATGGCCTTGATCTTGGAGGCGTGCGTGCCGGCCCCGCCCTCGACGATCGCGCCCGCGTGGCCCATGCGCCGCCCC
>JAMPYD010000184.1 GCA_023700845.1 Elusimicrobiota bacterium
GCGCGCGTCGAGGACCTGCGCGCCGTCCGGCGCTTCGAGGTCCTTGCCGACCGAGAGGATGACGCGGCCCTTGATCAGGATGTCGCCGCCGGCGATCTCGGTGCCGGCGTCGTCCATCGTCGCGACGCGCAGGGCGTTCTTGATCAGGAGCGGGGGGCGCATCATCGCCAGTCTAGCAATTAAGTAGAATTTCGTCATGGAACCGCTCGCCCTCTCGGAGCTGGCCGGGGACCTGCCGCGCCCGGGCGTGCTGTGCACGCTCGCGAAGGTCGTCGGCTCGGCGCCCCAGGCGCCCGGGGCCAAGATGTGGGTGTGGGCGGACGGCTTCTCCGGGACGATCGGCGGAGGCCGGTTCGAGGCCGAGGTCCTGGCCGAGGCTCGCCGACTGCTCGACGCCTCCCGCCCCGAAGCCTTCCTCAAGGAATACACTTTGTGCCGGGAGATGGGTCAGTGCTGCGGGGGCAAGGCGACGGTCTTTTTCGAGCCGTGCGGCCGCCGCAAGGCGGTGCACATTTTCGGGGCGGGGCATGTCGCGCGGGCCTTGGCCTCGACGTTGGACGGTCTGGATCTCGAAGTCTGCATCTACGATTCCCGGCCGGAGTGGGCCGACGCTTCGGCCTTCCCTCCCAAGGCGAAGATCCTGCGCGCGGACCCGGTCGTGCTGGCCCGAGCGGCCGGCTATGGGCCGCTCGACGCGGCCTGCGTGATGACCAACGACCATGAGCTCGATTTCGCCCTCGTCGACGTTCTTCTCGACAAGCCCGTGGGGTACCTCGGATTGATCGGATCGATGCACAAGGCGCGCGTGTTCCGCTCGCGCCTGCCGCCGCCGCGGCGGACTTTATGGGACGCGGCGATGCGGTGCCCGATCGGCCGGAAGATCCCGTCGAAGAATCCGAAGGCCATCGCGGTCTCCGTCGCGGCCGAGCTCCTCGAGAAATGGGCGTACCGGACGCCCTCGAAGCCGGCCGCGATCAAGGCATGAGCGGGGTCCGCGTCCGGCTCCTCGCCGCGGGCCGCGGCCGGCGCGCGGGCGGGCCCAAGGCGTGGGGCCCGTACGGCGGCAAGACCATGCTCGAGGCCCAGGTCGGCTTCCTGGCGACCGTGACCGCCCCGGAGAACGTCGACATCGCGATCCAGGCCGAATGGCTGGAGCGCTGCCGCGCCCTGTCCTCTCGCGTGAACTGGGTCGCGGCCGATCCCGAGGGGACGGCGCTGAGCTCGCTGCAGGCGCTGCTCGCGGCTTCGCCGCGTTCACGCGGCTTCGTGATTCACGTGGACATGCCCGTGTTCGACCTGCGCGTGTGGAAGGCGCTCGAGGCCTCCGAGGGCGACGCGGTTCCGGTGCATGAGGGAAGGCGGGGGCATCCCGTCCTGCTGGGCCCCGAAACGTGGGAAGAGGTCGCGCGCCTGGACCCGGCGACGGGACGGCTCGACGAGTTCCTGCGCCGGCGGAGCGTGGCCGAGGTCGCGGTGAATACCGACGTGATCTTCGCGAACCTCAACGAGCCGGCGAAATGATCGAGCTCGCGATCCGGGGGACGCGTCTCTACACGCCCGACGGACCTCGGGCCGGGGCGATATTGATCGAGGACGGCCATATTCGGGACATCGTCAACGGCGACGATGTCCCGAACGGAACGAACGTCAACGACGTGGGCGACCTTGCGGTGATCCCTTCTTTGGTGGACTCGCACGTTCATGTGAACGAGCCTGGGCGTACCGAATGGGAAGGGTATCTTACCGCCACGCGCGCGGCGGCGGCGGGCGGGGTGGGCACGATCATCGACATGCCTTTGAACTGCTCTCCCGTCACCACCACCCGCAAGGCCCTGAAGCTCAAGCTCGATGCGGTCAAAGGAAAATTATCCGTCGACGCCGCGTTCTGGGGCGGAGTGGTGCCCGGGAATTTGAACGAATTACGGAGCATGGCCGAGGACGGCGTCGTGGGCTTCAAGGCCTTCCTCACGCACAGCGGCCTCGACGAATTCCCGAACGTGACCCGCGCGGACCTCGAGGCGGCGATGCCGGTGATCGCGAGCCTGGGCCTGCCCCTGATCGTGCACGCCGAGCTGGACCCGGCCTCCGCTCCGGGCGAAGACCCCCGCAAGTTCGCGTCCTATCTCGCCTCGCGCCCCGGGGAGATGGAGGTGCGGGCGATCCGCCTGATGATCGACCTGTGCCGTCGGACGGGCTGCCGCACGCACATCGTCCACCTCTCCTCCGCGGAGGCCTTGCCCGACATCGAGAAGGCGAAGGACGAGGGCCTGCCGTTCACCGTCGAGACCTGCCCTCATTATCTGACCTTCGCCGACGACGGCATTCCCGACGGCGCCACGCAGTTCAAGTGCGCCCCGCCCATCCGTTCCTCCGAGAACCGCGAGCTTCTGTGGCGGGCCCTCGGCCGCGGGACGATCGATTTCGTCGTGTCCGACCACTCGCCGTGCGCTCCCGAGCTCAAGAAGTTCTCGTCGGGGGATTTCATGGCCGCGTGGGGCGGCATCGCGGGCCTGCAGTACACCTTGCCCGCGGTCTGGATGGGCGCCAAGCGCCGCGGCTTCCAGATCGAGGACGCGGCGCGCTGGACGGCGGAGCGGACCGCGGATTTCGCCGGCCTGAAGGCCAAGGGACGCATCGAGAAGGGGCGCGACGCCGACCTCGTCGTCTTCGACGATGCGGCCTTGTTCGAGGTCGGTCCCGGCGGCGTCCTGCACCGCCACAAGGTCACGGCCTACGCCGGCCTGCGCCTTCAGGGCGAGGTCGTCTCGCACTATCAGCGCGGCGCGATGATTTACGACAAGGGGGAATTCCCCGCCGGACGGCGGGGAAGAGCCCTCCTCAAAGGGAGCGAGACATGGACTTCACCCGCCTGATCGACCTGGCGTCCGCGCGCGTCGGAGGAAAAGCCCTCGAGGCCAGCGACGAATTCTTCGCGCCGAAGGCGAACCTGCTCAAGCCGGCCGAGGCCGTCTGGCTCGCCGACAAGTACACCGCCAAGGGCAAGTGGATGGACGGCTGGGAGTCGCGCCGGAAGCGGACGCCGGGCCACGACTGGTGTATTGTTCAGCTTGGTCTGAGAGGCCTCATCAAGGGGGTCAACATCGACACCGCCTTCTTCACCGGGAACTTCCCTTCCCACGCGAGCCTCGACGCCCGCGACGGGAAGGGGCCGTGGACCGAGATCCTACCCAGGACCGAATTGAAGGGCGACGCCGACAACCTGATCCCGGTGAAGACCGACGCGCCCTATGACCGCGTGCGCCTGAACATATTCCCCGACGGCGGCGTCGCGCGGCTGCGCGTCTACGGCGAGGTCGCGCCGAACTGGTCCAAGACGCCCAAGAAGGCGCTCGTGGATCTCGTCGCCGTGGAGAACGGCGGCCTGCCCCTGCTCGCCAGCGACATGCATTACTCCCACCCGCAGAATCTGATCATGCCCGGCCGGTCGAAAAACATGGGCGACGGCTGGGAGACCCGGCGCCGCCGCGGCCCGGGCTGGGACTGGGCGATCCTGAAGCTCGGCGCGCCGGGCCAGATACGGCGGATCGAGGTGGACACGAACTTCTTCAAGGGCAACTACCCGGATTCCTGCATGATCGAGGGCGTGCACAAGCCCGGCGCGACGGGCGCCGAGCTCGCCGACGAGTTCACCCCCTGGGCCCCCGTGCTGGCGAAGACGAAGCTCTCCGCCCACAAGCGCCATTTCTTCCGGAAAGAGATTTTGCCGCACGGTCCGATCACCCACGTGCGGCTCGACATGTACCCGGACGGAGGGATCTCCCGCCTCCGCCTCATCGGAGAACGCGCATGAAAGCCATGATCGCCGCCGTGCTGCTCTTCCCCGCCGCCGCGGACGCCGCCGGCCTCGTTCCGGTCAAGGCGTGCGTGAAGTGGAGCAAGGACATCCCCGACGCCCAGGCCGCGGGCGCCGGCCTCTTCGAATCCGTGGCGCGCGTCGAGGGCCCCGGGCCGTTCCCGTCGTGCGACGTCGTCGCCGAGACGGAGTCCTTCGGCGTGGGCTGGCTCATGCGCGCGTGGATGAAGGAAGGCGTCTATTCGCCCTGCGGCAAGCGCCTCGGCGGCTACAAGGTCCGCTACAAGGGCGACCAGTGGCAGGCGAAGATCGTCACCGGTCTTCACGATTTCATCGTGAAGAATCCAGAAATACTCGCGGCGGCGAAGGACTGCAAGCCTTGACCCTCGACGTTTTCAACGCCCTGCCCGTCGACGGCGCCCGCGGCGAGCTGCTGCGCTGCTGCGGCTGCGCGCGCTGGGCCGACGCCGTCCTCGCGGGCCGGCCGTTCCGCGACAAGGCCGCCCTGCTCGCCGCGTCGGACGCGGCGTGGGCGGCGACGGGCGAGGCGGAGTGGCGCGAGGCGTTCTCCCATCATCCGCGCATCGGCGGCAAGGACGCCCTGCGCGAGAAGTTCGCGGCGACGCGGGCCTGGGCGAAGGGGGAGCAGTCCGGCGCCGCGGCCGCGAGCGAGGCCGTGCTCGACGCGCTCGCGGCGGGCAACGCGGCGTACGAGAAGAGGTTCGGGCACATCTTCATCGTCTGCGCGACCGGAAAATCCGCCGCCGAGATGCTCGATTTGCTCAAATCACGATTGCCGAACGACGCCGCGGCCGAGCTGCGCCTCGCGGCGGGCGAGCAGAACAAGATCACCAAGATCCGCCTGGAGAAACTGATCCCATGAGCACGGTCACGACCCACATCCTCGACACCTCGATCGGCCGGCCCGCGTCCGGCGTGACGCTCATCCTCGCCAAGGCCGGCGGCGGGGGCTGGCGCACCGTGGGGCGCGGCACGACCGACATCGACGGCCGCTGCAAGGCCCTGGTGAAGGGAAACGCGAAGCTCAGGAAGGGCGTCTACCGGCTGACCTTCGGGGTGGCGGCCTACTTCAAGCGCACGCGGCAGCCGGCGTTTTATCCCTCGATCTCGGTCGTCTTCCAGATCCGGGACTCGCGGCACCATCACGTGCCGCTGCTGCTCGCGCCTTACGGCTACTCGACCTACCGCGGCAGCTAAGGGCGGGGCTTGAGGCGGTCCTTCAGGGACTGGGGGACGGCGGCCCAGATCTCCCGGGCCGTCGCGAGCAGGACCATGCC
>JAMPYD010000185.1 GCA_023700845.1 Elusimicrobiota bacterium
ACTGACACCTAATACAGGAGCACGGAGCGGCGGGAGGGCTCGAAGTCGAGGGGGCCTTTGTCGAACAGGGAGGCGAAGGCCTCGGGGCCGGCGCCGGTCTCCCAGAGGAGGCGGAACTCGTCGACGCCGACCATGCGCTTGACCTCGTCCCAGCGCCATTCGAATTCCTTGGGGTGGAGGTCGCGCAGGGCGAGGGCCAGGTGGCGGAATACCGCCAAGGGCCGCATCGCGTCGCGGTCGGCGACGGTGATCTTCACTCCGCGGCAGAGCTGGCCCGCGAAGACGCTCTTGGTCGGCGTGTAGTCCTGGACGGAGAACTCGACGCCCTCGACGGTGCCCTGCAGGCGGCCGACGATCTCCTCGGCGTTCATCCACGGCGCGCCGATCCAGCGGAAAGGCAGCGGCGTGCCCCGCCCGACCGCGAGGTTCGAGGCCTCGAAGATGCCGATGCCCGGGTAGAGGGCGGCCGCCTCGATGTCGGGCATGTTCGGCGAGGGCGGCACCCAGGGCAGTCCGGTCTGGTCGTGCCACTGGGTTCGCTCCCAGCCGCGCAGCTTGACGACGCTCAGGCGGCGGTGGCCGACGGAGCGGTTGTGCCACAGCGCCATCTCGCCCGCGGTGAGGCCGTGGCGGACGGGGACCTGGAAATAGGCGGTCGGCGTGACGAACCTGAGCGACGCGTCCGCCAGGACCGGCCCCTCGACGACGTCGCCGCGGATCGGGTTCGGGCGGTCGAGGACGAGGAAGTCCACGCCCGCGGTCTTGGCCTCTTCGAGCGCCATCGCCATCGTGGCGAGGTAGGTGTAGAAGCGGGCGCCGATGTCCTGGATGTCGAAGACGAGGACGTCGAGGCCCTGGAGCTGCTCGGGCTTGGGCCGCATCCCCTTGATGCCGCCCGAGTACAGGCTGTGCAGGGGGATCTCCTTTCCGCGGACGCGCGTGCGGCCCGAGGCGATGTTCTCCGACTCGCTCGCGGCGGCGTAGCCGTGCTCGGGCGTGAAGATCGCGGCGAGGTCGACGTTGGGCGCCCCGGCCAGGAGGTCGACGATCGAGCGGCCGCGGCGGTCGACGGCGGTGCTGTTGGTCAGCACGCCGACCCGCTTGCCGCGCAGGGGGGCGAAGCCGTCGGCCACGAGCACGTCGAGGCCGGACATGGTGCCGGACGAGGAGGCGCGGCGGGCGGAGGGCCCTCCGCAGGCGGCGAGGCCGGCGGCGAGCGCCAGCACGGCGAGGCGATGAATGGTCATAGATCCTTGTCGAGCCGGACCCGCACGCCCCGGTCGCCGGGATGGGCGGGCGACGGGCTGCGGCCCTCGAGGTCGCCCGGCTTCGGGGCGCCGAGGTTGCCGTGCGCGTTGAGGCGGGCGACGACGACGAGATGCTCGTTGCGGCGGATGCCGGGCACCAGGAGGTCCTTCGAGGACATCGTGAATTCGGCCGGAAACTCGGGGTTGACGATGCGGTGCACGGCGACGGGCACGCCGCCGGCGTTCTGCGCGATGACGAAGAGCACCGAGTTGGTCTTCGGCGCGCGCGCCTCGAGGGCGGGGGCGATCTCGACGACGCCGGAGAGGCGGAAGTCGCCCGTCAGCCACTCGCAGCCGCCGGCGAGGGCGGCGAGAAGCAGCAGGGCGGCGCCGGCCTTCAAATGGCGGAGGTCTCGGCGGCCGCGGCCGCGTTGGCCTTCACGGCCATCCACAGGTAGACCGACGTGATGACGATCGTGAGCAGCCCCGACAGGGGAACCACGAACGGCAGGAAGGACATGACGATGCGGGCGAGCAGGGCGGTCGTCTGCGCGTGGATCGCGATCTGGTACAGCGCGCCGAAGCCGAGCGCGCCGCCGCCGACCGACTGCAGGAGCATGCCGACCAGGGCGTACATCAGCCCCGCGAAGGCGGTCCAGGCCGCGGCGAACACGAAGACGGTGAGGATCGCGAGGGGGTAGACGACCTTCTTCAGCGCGCCGGCGGCCTCGCGGAAGAACTTGGCGTCGACGACCATCGGGCGCTCGAGGGCGGCCTTCGACAGGTCGTAGATCTCGATCTTGCCCTGCTGCTGCTCGATGTAGAGGGCGTTGTTGGTCAGGTAGGCGAGCACCTTCGACTCCTGCATGAGCTGCAAGGTCACCGGCTCGGTGCGCGCGGTGTCGATCATGACCGCGACCTCGGGGGCCTGGGGGTGGACGAGGCGCTTGGCGGCGGGCTCGGCGCTGGTGACCTTGCCGGCGGAGAAGGTCAGAGCCGGCACCTCCGCGGCGAGCCAGGAGAAGGTCTGGTCGACGACGGGGCCGATGCGCAGCTGCATGGCGATCGAGCCGCCGACGGTGAAGATCAGGGCGATGAAGAACAGGTAGAGGACGGTGCGGCTCGTCTTCTCCGCGGCGAAGCGGCGGTAGGCTTGCGTCGAGGCGATGGAGCCGAGGAGGTCTTGGATCATGCCGACAGTCTAGCAAGGCCGAGGAAGGCCGACAAGGGTTGACGAAACCGCGGCGAGGGCTTAAACTTGAAGCGTGAATTCGAGCCTGCGCCTCCTGGCCGTCCTGAACGCCGCGCTCGTCCTCGGCGCGCTCGGCTGCGGCGACGAGGGGGGCAGCTGCGGCCCCGCCCCGGAGAAGAAGGAGGAGGCCCAGCAGGGGGCCGGCGGGGCGTCCGGGAACACCGGCGGCTCCTCCCGGGCCGCGGAGCTGATCACCTCCGACAAGAAGGGCCGCGTGCCGAAGGCGTACCAGCGCGCGAAGTCGGCTTACGAGCCGGAGAAGTCCACCGCCACGATCAAGGCGCCCGTCATCGCCCTGTCCCCGGCGGCCCGCAAGGCCCGCTCGCTGCCGGTCGCGCAGGTGACCAAGCGCCGCCTCGACGGCGTCCTGGACCGGGTCGAGATCAAGTGCCGCATCCTCGCGACGACGCCCGACGGGAACTGCTCGGGCGCGGCGAACTACGACGAGATCAAGGAGCGCTGCTGCCCGAACGGCCTCGTCGAGCGCTGCCGGGCGACCTCCACGGGGGTCGTCCTGGTCGGGCGCGGCTGCGAGCCCGAAAAGCCCTGATCAGCGGGCGTCGCGGCGCGAGGCGACGGCGACGCTGACCGCCAGCATGACGGCCGCGAACGCGGCGAGCACCGCCAGGCAGCCGCCCATCGAGACCGAGCCGTCGGCGACGACGGCGGGGAGCAGGGCGCGCTGCAGGCCCGTGACCGCGTAGGACACCGGGTTGGCCGCGATCACCCACTGCAGGAAGCGCGGCGCGGTGGCCGACGGAAACAGCGCGCCCGACAGCATCCACATCGGGATGAGGAAAAGGTTCATGACCGCGTGAAAGCCCTGCGAGGAGTCGAGCACCCAGGCGATGCAGAAGCCGAGCGCGGTCAGGCCGACCGAGGAGAGCGTGAGGACGGCGAAGGCGAGGGCGTAGCCCTCAAGGCCGGGATGGAGGCCGGCGGCCCCGGCCAGGACCAGGAAGGCGAGGCCCTGGGCCAGGCCGACGGTCGAGGCGCCGAGCACCTTGCCCAGCACGATGGACAGGCGCGGGACGGGGGAGACGAGCACCGCCTGGAGGAAGCCCTCGTGGCGGTCCTCGATGATCGAGATCGTCGCGAAGATCGAGGTGAACAGGACGATCAGGACCAAGGTCCCCGCGTAGAAGTACTGGAGGAAGCTCATTCCCTCCGGCGCGCCGGGCACGTGCACCGAGGTCCCGAGGCCGGCGCCGATGAGCAGCCAGAACACGATCGGGGGCACGAGGCCGCCGATCACGCGCGGCTTGTCGCGGAAGAAGCGCACGATGTCGCGCTCCCACAAAGCGAGGATCGCGCTCATTTGGACGCCTCGTCGGAGTCGGCGAAGCGCCGGCCCGCGTGATGGAGGAACGCGTCCTCGAGGCTCGGGCGCGAGAGGCTCACCGTGCGCAGGCGCCCGGGGAAAGCCTCGACGAGCTGGGGGATGAAGGCGTGGCCGGCCGTCCGCTCGAGGCGCAGCTGGGCGCCGAAGGCCTGGGGGGTGACGCCGAACTTCCTGGTGATCTCGTCGCGCAGGCCCGAGGCGTCGTCGGTCTCGATGGTGATCACGTCGCCGCCGATCTCGGCCTTGAGCGCCGACGGCGCGCCGAGGGCGACGATCCGGCCCTGGTCGAGGATGGCGACCCGGTCGCAGCGGTCGCCCTCGTCCATCAGGTGCGTCGTCGTCAGGATCGTGGCGCCGCCGGCCTTCAAGGACAGCAGGTGCTCCCAGAGGTCCTGGCGCGCGGCGGGGTCGAGGCCGGTGGACGGCTCGTCGAGAAGGATGACCTTCGGCTTGTGGAGAAGGTTTTTGGCGAGCTCGACGCGGCGGCGCAGGCCGCCGGAGAGGGTCCCGCACAGGTCGCCCTCGCGCTGGGTCAGACGGTAGTGCGTGAGCATCTCGTCGATACGTGCCTTTAAGCTTGGTCCTGACAGTCCGTAAAGACGTCCGCCATGAATCAGGTTCTCGCGCACGGTCAGCTTGTTGTCGAGGGACGGGGATTGGAAAACGACGCCCAGCAGGGGCCTCACCGAAGCCGGATCGGCGATTAAATCACGACCCAGGATCGCCGCTGATCCGCTCGTGGGGGGGAATGAGGTGGCGAGGATGCGGAACAACGTGCTTTTGCCGCCCCCGTTGGGGCCGAGCAGGCCGAACAGTTCGCCTTCGGCGACGGAAAAAGAAACGTCGTTGAGAGCTCGACGGGCGACCGACTTTCGTTTGGCGGGGTAATCGTGAACGACGCCCCTTACGACGACCGCATCCATTATTTAAGACCTGTCCACGGGGTTTCGGCGTGGCCCGTTTCTTTGTTGACGAATCTTGCGGCGACGAATAACCAGGTGGATAATCGATTCAAATACACGATGACCCCGTCCGGCACCGGCTCGGCCGAGGCGAGGGCGACGGCGGCGCGCTCGGCGCGGCGGCAGATGGCGCGGGCGAGGTGCACGGCGGCGCCCGCGCGGCCGCCGCCGGGGAGGATGAAGGTCTTCAGCGGCGTCACGGCCTTCTCCCAGGCGTCGATCTCGGCCTCCAGGCGCTTCGGGGCGTCGGCGGGGAGACCGGCGTCGAAGGGGGCGGCGAGCTTGGAGAGCTTGTCGGC
>JAMPYD010000186.1 GCA_023700845.1 Elusimicrobiota bacterium
CCGCTCCAGGCGAAGCCCTCCCCGGAGCGGGCGGGCGGCGCGGCGGGCACGAGGACGAGCAGGAGACCGACGCAGAGAAGCGACAGCGCCGAGGTCGCCGCGAACATGAGCGCGTACGACCAGCCCGCCATGAACCCGCCGATCGCCGGCCCGACGGCCCAGGCCGCGTTCTGGGCCACGCGCAGCGCGCCGTACGCGCGCACGCGCTCCCCGGCCGGATGCTCGTGCGCGATCCAGGCGCGCACCGCCGGGCCGTAGAGGTTGCCCACGAACGACGCGGCGACGTGGATCGCGACGATCACGGAGACCGGCCACTCTCCGGCGACGCCCGCCGCCAGGAACGCGGTGAACGCCGCGCGGCAGACGAGCGCGAGCGACATGACCCGCTTGCAGCCCCAAACGTCCGAGAGCTCCCCGCCGATCGCCTGGCCCACGGCCGCGGCCGCGACGGCCCCGCTGACCGCGAGGCCGACGAGGCCCATCGGCAGGCCCCGCTTCTCGTGAAAATACAGCGTGAGGAAAGGAAAAGACAGCGCCAGCCCCGCCACCATGACGGCCTGGCAGAGCAAGAGGGCGTTCAGCGCGGTCTTCGGCTTGGTCACTCGCCGTCCGATCCGAGCTCGATCTCGCGCTTAGCCGTCGACAGCGGCACGCCGGCGGCGCACTGGGGGCAGGTCTCGGGCGAGGCGGCCTCGAGCGGATAGCCGATGAGGCTGCGCACGGGCACGCCGAGGCACAGCGGCGCCTTCGAGCGGTCCACCATCGCGGCGACGCCGACGACGCGCGCGCCGTAGGCCTGGGCGAGCGCCACGACCTCGCCGTTCGAGCGGCCCGTCGTCAGCACGTCCACGACGACGAGCGCCCGCTCGCCGCGCTCCAGGCGGAAGTCGCGCCGGAACGCCATCGTGCCACCGACGCGCTCGGTGAAGATCGCGCGGCTCTTCTTGGCGCGGGCGACCTCCTGGCCGAGGACGACGGAGCTCATGCCGGTCGAGATCACGACGTCGACGGGGGCCGCGAACTTCGCCGCGATCGCCTTCGCGACCTTCTGCGCGACGTGCGGGTACTGAAGAACCAGGGCGGGCTGGAGATAGACCGGGGTGTGCAGGCCCGACGCGAGGCGGAAATGTCCGCTCGCCACCGCGCCGTGCTCCTGCAGCAGGCCCAGCACGTCCATCTTGTTCATTCGGGTCATGTCGTTCTCCTGTGTGGAACTATAAGGTCTGCAGCTTCTCGATCGCCTCGAAGCGCTTCTTGCCGGAGGCGCGGCCCTCTTCGAGCTTGCGCTCGATCTCGTCGACGGGAATCTTCTTGAAGCGGGGCTCCAGATCGGGCTTGTTCAGGTCGCCCTTCACGCGGAATCCGATCGCGGGGCGCCCGGCCTCGTCCACCCACCACTCCGGGAGCGGAGCCCGCGTGCTCGCGAGCCGGGTCAGGATGTTCATGTCGACCTGCTCGTTGCCGAAATCGGCGGTGCCCTCGGCGAACGCCGCGAGCTGGCTGGAATCGACGTGGAAGTAGCGCGTCGCGGCCACACCCTTGTTGAGGGCGTACTCGCTCTCGATCTTGCTGAAGTCGAGGGTCTTCGGATACGCGGTGGCGGTGCTGAACACGGAGAAGTTGTTCATCTTGTGCATGTAGATGAAAGGCAGGAAGATCACGCGCAGCAGCTTGTGCGAGTCCTGCACGGCCGGAATGTCGGCCACCCGCCCGGGGCCGAAGCGCACCCGAGCCTCGCCGCCGACCTTGTCGAGCGCGGGCGTCACGCCGCGGATGGACCAGAGCAGGTCGAGATCCTTGCACCAGAAGTTCGCCTGCCGCACCTCCGTCACGCGCAGGTGGCCCGCGGTGTCGGGGAAGCTGCGCGGGATGACGTACTTGAAGGTGCTGACCCAGGGGCGGCGCTCGCGCTCCTCGGCGGACACGGTGCGCGTCGAGACGGCCGCCGCGATACCGGTGACGAGGCGCTGGGCGTCTTCCCAGACGAGCTTGTCGAGGTTGCCCGAGATCAGGACCTCCTTCGGGGCGGAGAGCCGGTCCACGCGCCCGCGCAGGCGCAGCCGGGACTCCCCCCAGCGGAGCGCGAGGTTCTCGACGGTCAAGGTCTGCTTGGCGACCGAGAGGTCGATCGCGATGTCCTCGAAGGCGTTGCCGTACGCGACGACCCGCCCCTTCGTGACCGACGCCTTGACCTTGGCGAACTCGTCGGTGACGAACGCGTCGAGGTCGACGATCTCGACGCGCCGGTCGCCCCAGTCCGCGCCGAAGCCGCGCAGGCTGACGACGGCCTCCTTGAGCTGCAGGGCGCCGATCCGGCCCTCGATGGTTCCGCTCAGGGCGGCCTTGCCGTGGGGGTCGCGGGCGGCCCACGACGGATGCCAGCGGGCCAGCTCGTCGAACACGGCGTCCTTCGTCGCGAAACGGGCCGTCAGCCGGGCGGCGGCCGAGCTCAGGTCGACGGTCCCGCTCGCGTTCGCCGTGCCCGCGGGCGTCTCGACCGACAGGCTCTCGACCTCCCAGAGCGGAGGCGCGATCCAGTTCACCCGCGCGGTCCACTTCGTCGCGGGCAGGGACAGCTTCAGGTCGCGGCCCGTCCAGCGCGGCCAGCGCTCGGGGCCGAGGGCCGGCAGGGAGGCCGTGACCTCGAAGACCGGCCGCTGAAAGCCCGTGACCGTGCCGCTGCCCTCGACGAGGACGCCGTCCGCCTCGGCGGCGAAGCGGTCGGCGGTCGCGGTGGCGCTCGACCACTGGAGGCCGGCGAGGTTCATGTTGCCCTCGGCCGACACGCTCGTCGTCAGCGTATGCGTCCCGATCGTGACGGCGTTGACGAAGGAGAGCGCCAGCGGGAACGGCTGATCGAGGTCGAAGGCGTCGGCGCGCAGCGACAGCCGCTCGAACGAGATTTTCCGGCCCCGCAGGCGGTCGTCGAACTTGAGGACGCCGTCGCTGATGATGGTCTCCGCCGCGGCGAGGGCGAGCGGCAGGGCGCCCCCGGGAGCGGCCTTCGTGGCCGTGAACAGATCGGCGATATCCCAGGCGCCGTCCGCCTCGCGCGTCAGGAAGATCTGGGGCGATTCCAGGCGCACGGCGTCGAACTCGAGGCGGCGGCGCAGAAGCGGGTGAAGCTTCACGGTGACGAGCGCCGTGTCGCAGACGAGCTGGTCGCCCTCGGCGCCGGCGGCGCGGCGCACGCGCAGGCCCTTGATCTTCAGGCCGCGGGGGCTGAGGATCATCTTCTCGATCGTCACCTCGCGGTGGAGCAGGGCCTGGAGCTGGGAGGTCGCGATGAGGCGGGCCTCCTCGGGGCCGAACTTGTGCTGCGCGTAGATCGCGACGCCGGCCGCGATCAGGACCAGGACGACGAAGGACAGACCGAAACCGCGAAGCACGGTCCGGAAGGCGGCGAAAAGGAGCCGAAGCGCCCGTTTAAAGGCGTCCATGGAGCCACATAAGGAACGATTTTACCTTATTAGGCCACTTCACCTCGCCCCCGCGATTCTCAAGACCGCGCCATGGGCCCCATGGCCCTTGCGCGCGGACCCCGAAGCGGATACGCTTGAGCGGATGAAAGCGTTCGCGTTATTGATGCTGTCGGCGGTCGCATCCCACGCCGGCTCCGGCGGCGGCACGGAGTCGGGCGTGTTCATCATCCCCCGGGTGCATGCGGCGGCGGAAAAAAACGTGCCCGAGAAGGCGCGTCAAACCTTGGACGCGCTGTGGCCGGCCCTGCACGCCGCGCAGCGAGCCTGGCCCGGCTACGACGCCCTCGGCAAACCGCTGCTGGTCGCATACTCGGACGGCTCCGCGCTGATGGTGGGGCACCCCGCTCCCCCCGCGGAGTTCCGCAGAATCGTCTACCGGGGCATGACCGCCTATGTCGCCGAACGCGGCCCGACGATCAACTTCGATTTCCGATTGAATTATGAGTTCGGCGGCGCGCGGGTGACCGCGGTGCGCGAAGAGCCGGAGCTTCCTCCGCGAGAACTCGTCCTGCTCGCCGTCCATGAAAGGTTCCACGATTTCCAGAAGGGGTTCCGCTTTACCCCCGGCTACCGAAAATACGCGGTCGAGGAGGGAGAAGACGTCGCTTTGGCGGCGCTCGAGAACCTGGCGCTGGCGGCGTGGCTGGAGACCGCGGACGAGGGAGCCATTTTCGACTTCGCCGCGGTGCGCCTGCGGCGCCGCGCGCTGTTCCCCGACACGACGGCCGAGATCTCGGAGGAGAACTTGGAGGGCACCGCCCAATATGTCGAGGCGAAGGCGCATGAAGCCGTCGAGGGCGGCGCGGCCGCGCGCGGCGCCTTGCTGAAGAAGCTGCGCTCGCCCGTCGCCGTCAAGGACATGCCCAAAAGCCGGCTCTACTCGGTCGGCGCCGTGCTGGGGCTCATGCTGGAATCGAGGACCCCCGGAACGTGGCAGCGCCAGGTGGAGTCAGGACGGTCCATATCGGAGCTGCTCCTGCAGGGTTTGCCGTTGAACGCCGCCGAAGCGGCGGAGAGAGCGGCCCGGCTCACGAAGAATCACGAGTACGCGCGCCTGCTGGCGTCAGGACGTCAGGACGCGGAAAACCTGCAGCGGCGGCGGACGGAATTCCGGATTCGCTACGAATCGCAACCCGGCAGGCGGGTCGAGCTGAAGAACAAAGGCTTGCAGGGAGGGTTTGAAGACGACGGCGAGTGGTTCTATTACGCTGACGGCACACGTCTGCATGAGCATGTGGTCGAGTGGGTCGGAGAGGGCAAGGCCGGCCGCTTCCGACTGTCCGACCGGATGGTGCTCGATTGGTATCGCGGAAATGACCGCGTCCTGGAATTCTTCGCGGGGCCCGAGGCGGAGATCCTGATCGACGGCCTCCCCTGGCAACCGGACCAAGGGACGAGGAAGTTTCGGACCTTTTCCATCATCGGCCGGGGCGTGGATTTGCAGTTCAACGGCGGGCGCATCGAGTTCGGCGCCGGCAAGCTGGTGGTCGTCCCCGACGGCGCCGACTGACCTACCGCCCGGTCACGAGACTTTCGTAGACCTTGAGAAGGGCGGACGCGCCGCGGTCCCAGGCGCAGGGCAGGGCGGCGGCGGGGCCGGACGCGCCGACGC
>JAMPYD010000187.1 GCA_023700845.1 Elusimicrobiota bacterium
GAGAGCCGCGGCTCGACGTCGGGCCGGTCTTCCGCGTCGAGCGCCGCGAGCGCCATCGCCTGCGCGCGCTTCTTGTCCTTCGCGGAGCGGACGACGAGAAGCGCCGCGGTATGACCGCCCGGCGCCTCGGTGCGGTCGATCGACTCGGTCACCCTCAGGCCTTTGACCAAGCTCTGCCGGTATTCGAAGTCCGGCTTTCGCCCGCTCTTGGCCCGGAGCTGAGTCACCAGGTCGATGTATTCGGGACCGATCGTGACGGGGAGGTAATGCTCGCCATGCTCCGCGGGCCGGTGCGGAGCCGCGGCCGGAGCCGGTCCGGCCAACGCGAGCGTCAGGAGAAGCCCGGCCGTCATCCCAGGACCTCTCGCGCGACGATCAGGCTCTGGACCTCCGTCGTTCCCTCGTATATTTCAGTCACCCTGACATCCCTGAAATACCGTTCCACGGGAAACTCGCGCACGAAGCCGTTGCCGCCGTGGATCTGCACCGCGTCGAAGCAGGCCTTGTTGGCGATGCGCGAGGCGAAGGACTTCGCCATCGACGCCTCCATGGTGCACTTTTCGCCGTTCGCGAGGCGCGAGGCGGCCCGGTAGACGAGCAGGCGCGCCGCGGCGATGTTCGTGGCCATGTCGGAGAGCTTCGCCTGCGTCAGCTGGAACTCGGCGAGCTTCTTGCCGAACTGCTTGCGCTGCTTGGCGTAGGAGACCGCCTCCTCGAGCGCGGCCTGGGCGATGCCCACGGCCTGAGCCGCGATGCCGATGCGGCCGGAATCGAGCTGGCTCATCGCGATCTTGAATCCGCCGCCGACCCCGCCGAGCAGGGCGTTCTTGGGGATTTTCGCGCCCGTGAAATTGATCTCGCGCGTGTCGGAGGCGCGCAGGCCCATCTTCTTCTCCTTCTTGCCGACCGTGAAGCCGGGCATGCCCTTCTCGACGAGCAGGCAGGTGATCCCGCGGGAGCCCGCCTCCTTGTTCGTGGAGACGAAGGTCAGGAACACGGTCGCGAAGCCGCCGTTGGTGACCCACGACTTGGTTCCGTTGACGAGCCAATGGTCTCCGTTATCAATCGCGAGCGTAGCGAGCGAACCGGCGTCGGTGCCCGCGCCGGGCTCGGACAGGGAGTAGGCGCCGATCCACTCGCCCGAGGCGAGCTTCGGCAGATAGCGCTTCTTCTGCTCGTCGGTGCCGTGCTTGGCGATCGCCGCGCAGACCAGCGAGTTGTGCACCGTGGCGCACACCTGGAAGGAGGCCGAGCCGCGCGCGAGCTCTTCCATCGCGGCGGCGTAGGCGAGAGGGTCGACGCCCAGGCCCCCGAACTCCTCGGGCACCAACAAGCCGAAGAAGCCGAGCTCGGCGCCCTCCTTATAAACCTCCGCGGGGATGGCCTCGTGCTCGTCCCATTCCAAGGCTCCGGGCTTGAGGCGCTTCTCGGCGAACTCCCGCGCGGAGTCGCGCAGCATCGCCATCGATTCGGTGAAATTGAAATCCATGTTATTTTTTCGGGTACTCGTAGAAGCCCGCCCCTGATTTGACGCCCAGCTTGCCCTCGGCGACCATCTTGCGGAGCAGGTCCGCCGGCTTGTACTTCACGCCGCCGAAGCCCTTGTCGAGCACCTCCATGATGGCGAGGCACACGTCGAGGCCGATGTAATCGGCCAGCGCGATGGGCCCCATCGGGTGCGCCATGCCGAGCTTCATGATGGTGTCGATGTCTTCCTTGGAAGAGACGCCTTCCTGGAGGCACAGGATCGCCTCGTTGATCATGGGCATCAGGACCCGATTCGAGACGAAGCCCGGGAAGTCGTTGGCGACGGCCGGAATCTTGCCGAGCTTGACCGTCAGCGCCTTGACCGTTTCCGTCGTCCCGTCCGAGGTCTTCTTGCCGCGGATGATCTCGACGAGCTTCATGACCGGGACGGGATTCATGAAGTGCATGCCGATGACGCGCGAGGGATCTTTCAAGGAGGCGGCGATGTCGGTGATCGGCAGGGACGAGGTGTTCGTCGCGAGGATCGCTCCGGGAGCGCCGTGGGTCTCGAGCTCCTTGAAGACCGCGGTCTTGATCTCGAGGCGCTCGGGCACGGCCTCGACGGCGAGCTCGAAGCCGGCCGCGTCGGCGATCTTCGTCCCGGTCTTCAGGCGCGCGAGCGCGGCGTCCTTGTCGGCCGCGGTCAGGGCGCCCTTGGCGGCCTGGCGGTCCATGTTCTTCGCGATCGTCGCGACGGCCTTGGCCGCCAATTCCTGGTTGGCCTCGACGAGCGTGACGTGAAAGCCCTTCTGGGCGAAGACGTGGGCGATGCCGTTGCCCATCGTGCCGCCGCCGACGACGCAGACGCGGGTGATGTCCATGCGCCGATCCTATCAAATCCGGCCGCTCTCATCCGCGGCAGAAAATAGGAAGCGCCGCCGCGGCGGTTTCATGCTATCATTTCGATATGAACGATCGTTCATTCACTGCGAAGGCCGGCAACCGCGCTCCCATCCTCAAGGCCGCCGCGGCGCTCTTCCGGCGCCAGGGCTTCCACGGGACGTCCATCCGCGAGATCGCCGAGAAGGCCGGCGTGTCGCTCGGCAACATCTACAACCACTTCCCGACCAAGGAGCGGCTCTTCGCCGTGCTCATGGAGGAATACGAGCGCGAGTACTTCTCCCCCGACCAGCCCATTGCCCGCGTCCTCGCCGAAATCCCCTTCCCGGAGAACATCGAGGCGCTGGGGCAGGCGAGCCGGGCGACCGTGGAGCGGTTCGCCGACTACCTTCGCCTGATCTACGTGGACATGGTCGAGTTCGACGCCCGGCACATCCGCAAGATCTTTTTGGCCATGCGCAAGCGCTACGCGCTGATCCAGGCGAAGACGGGCACCGCCGTCGCCTCGGACGTGGATCCCGTGGCCGCGATGATGATGGTCTCCTTCGGCTTCCAGAACTTCTTCATCATGGAAAAGCTTTTCAAGGTCAAGGGCCATTACGGCATGACCGAGGATAACGCCATACGGCTGTTCGCCCGCGTCTACCGGCGCGGCGTGACGCCGGAATTTACGCCGTCCAGGAGGCTCAATTGCAAGTCAAAGACAAGGTCGTGATGATCACCGGAGCGGCGCGCGGCATCGGCAAGAACGCGGCCAGGATGTTCCTCGCCAACGGCGCCAAGGTCGCCGTCTGCGACGTCAACGAGGCCCAGCTCGCCGAGGCGGGCCGGGACCTCGATCCCTCCGGCGCCCTGCCGCTGCTGACCGTCGCCGCCAACGTCGCGGACCGGGCCTCCATGGACAAGGCGGTCAAGACGGTGACCGAGAAATGGGGCCGGGTGGACGTGCTCATCAACAACGCGGGCATCACGCGCGACTCGCTGCTGGCCAAGATGTCCGAGGCCGACTTCGACAGCGTCATCGGCGTCAACCTCAAGGGCGTGTTCAACTGCACCCAGGCAGTCCTGCCGGTCATGTCGTCGCAGCGCAAGGGCGCCATCATCAACACCAGCTCCATCGTGGGCGTCTACGGCAACGTGGGCCAGACCAACTACGCCGCCGCCAAGTCCGGCGTGATCGGGATGACCAAGACGTGGGCCAAGGAGCTCGGCCGCAAGGGGATCACGGTCAACGCGGTGGCCCCCGGCTTCACCATGACCGACATGCTCGCCACGGTCCCGGAGAAGATCCTGGACGCGATCAAGGAGAAGACCCCCCTGCAGCGCCTGGGAACCCAGGACGACATCGGCAACGCCTACATGTTCCTGGCCTCCGACGCGGCGGCCTTCGTCACCGGGCAGGTCCTCGGCGTGGACGGCGGCCTGGTGATCTGACATGGCCGACCCCTACCTCGGCAAGCTCGTCTCCATCGAGGAGGCCGTCTCCCGGATCAAGTCCGGCGACGACGTCATCGTCGCCCAGTGCGCCTCGGAGCCGCAGGGCTGCATGGCGCAGTTCCACACGCTCACGGACCGCGAGGACGTCCGGGTCTTCGCGGTCCTGACCCTGAAGCCGTACCCCTTCTTCATGGACCCGGCGATGAAGGGGCGCTTCGAGCTGTGCTCCTGGTTCCACTCGCACGGGGCCCGTCAGGCCCTGAAGGCGGGGACGGGCACGGTCACCTACGTACCCAACATGCTCCACCGCGCGGCCCTGGACCGCATCCACGCGCACAAGCCCGACATCTTCTTCGGCACCTGCACGCCGCCGGACCGCCACGGGTACGTCTCCCTCTCGCTGGGCGTGACCTACGAGAAGGACGTCATCGACGCGGCCGGGACCGTCGTCCTGGAGGTCAACCCGAACCTGCCGCGCACCTTCGGCGACACCCTCATCCACGTGCGCGACGTCGACCTCTTCGTCGAGCACGCGCAGGACGTGCCCTCGCTTCCCGTCCTCCCCCCGGGGCCGGTGGATCTGGCGATCGGCGCGCACTTCGCCGAGCTGGTGCCCGACGGCGCCACCCTCCAGTTCGGCATCGGCGGCATCCCCAACGCCGCGGCGATGGCCCTCAAAGGCAAGAAGGACCTGGGCGTGCACACGGAAATGCTGGTGGACTCCGTCATGGAGCTCTACGAGCTCGGCGTCATCACCAACCGCCGCAAGACCTTGCTCAAGGACAAGTTCGTCGCCACCTTCGCCATGGGCACGCGCAAGCTCTACGACTGGCTCGACGACAACCCCACCGTGGAGCTGCGCCGCGGCTCCTGGGTCAACGACCCCGCCATCATCCGGCGCAACTCCAAGATGGTCTCCCTCAACACCGCGCTGATGGTGGACTTCACCGGCCAGGTGGCCAGCGAGTCCATCGGCTCGACGCAGTACTCGGGGACCGGAGGCCAGACGGACACCGCGGTCGGCGCGAAGGAGGCCTTCGACGGCGAGGGCAAGTCCGTCATCGCCACCGCGTCCACGGCCAAGAACGGGACCCTGAGCTGCATCGTGCCGACCTTGCCCGAGGGGGCGGCCGTGACCTTGCACCGCGCCAACTGCGACCACGTGGTCACCGAGTTCGGCATCGCCTACATGCGCGGCCGCACGGTCCGGGAGCGGACCCGCAACCTCATCGCCGTGGCGCATCCGGATTTCCGGAGCGACCTCACCGCTCAGGCCAGGAAGCTCGGC
>JAMPYD010000188.1 GCA_023700845.1 Elusimicrobiota bacterium
GCCGCCGCTCCGGCGGCGGCGCAGGCCCCGTCACCGGCGTCCGCCCTCGACGAGGTGATCACCCCGGCGCCCGCGTCCTCGTCGGACCTCGCCAGCTACGGCGGCCGTTCCCCGGCGGCGATGGTGATGCCCCCGGCCCCGTCGGCGCCGCCGGCGCCCGCCGCGGCCGCCGCTCCCGCCGCGGCCGCCGGCGCTTCGTCGCCCCCGACGTTCACCTTGACGGGCACCGGCGTGGGAAACACGCAGGGCCTGCCCGCGGCCTCCGGCGGCGGCCTGTCGGGCATCAACTCCTTGCTGAACAGCCTGATGGGCGTTCCGCAGTCCGCGCCGCGGGTCATGCCGGCCCAGGCGGCCCTGCCTCCCTTCAACCGGGTCACGCCGTCCCGCCCGGGCATCATCACGGTGGGCCCGGCGGGCGCGCCGGGCGCGGACACCTCGAGCCTGCGCGACGCGGCGTTCAGCGCGGGCAACGACGACCTCATCCTGGTCAAGCCCGGGACCTACGACGGCCCGATCGAGATCGCGGGCAAGTCGGTGCGCATCCGCGGCACCGGCGCCCGGGCCGGGGAGGTCACGGTGAAATGGACGGGGCCCGGCGCGACGGTCAGCGTGCGCGGCGGCGCGCTCGACCTGGAGAGGATCCGCGTCGAGCGCGGCGCCTCCTACGCCTATCCCCAGACCGAGCCGGGCGGGGCCGTCTACGCGATCGCCTCGACCCTGACCATGCGCAAGGCCGAGCTCAGCAGCGTCGACCCGTCGGCGCCGCCGCTGATCGCCGAGCAGGGCGGCAAGCCCTCCCGGGTCGCGGCCGAGGACTCCCTGTTCAGCGGCTCCACGGCCAACGTGCTGGTGCGCGGGCCGGTCAAGGTCCGGCTCGAGCGCGTGACGTTCAACGCGTCCGGCCACCCGCTCGCCGCCTGGATCGACGCCGTCGTCGAGCTCGTCGACTGCCGCTTCGACGGCGGGGCGGGGCTCCTGATCCACGCCTACGAGGGCGCCCGCGCGACCGTGACGGGCCGCCACAAGCCCCCGGTCAACACGGTGCGCGGCAGCCAGGCCACCGCGTTCGAGGAGAGCTTCGGGGAGACGCGGGCCCCGTCCTCGCGGGGCGGATTCGTGCGGGACATCTTCCGGCGCGGGCGCCAGGCCGGATCCCTTCCATGAGGAGAAAACAGTGAGCGATCTTTCCAAGATGACGGACTGGGCCAAGCTGCAGGGCATGCTCAAGGCCTCGAGCTCGGAGAGCCAGCGCTTCACGATCGACGAGGGCAAGCTCGCCGCGCACCTGCGCTCGCGCGTGAAGGGGCAGGACGAGATCGTCGAGGACGTCGCCCGCCTCATCCGCCTGAGCTGGATGAAGGACAAGCGCACGCGGCCGGTGTGCAACCTGCTCTTCCTCGGCCCCACCGGCACGGGCAAGACCGAGCTGGCGAAGGCCATCTGCGAGCACCTGTTCGGCGACGAGCAGGCCCTGCTGCGCTTCGACTGCTCCGAGCTGGCCAGCGCCGAGATGGGCAAGTCGCGGCTGACCGGCGCGTCGTCGGGCTACGTCGGCTCCGAGCAGGGAGGTCAGCTGACCCGCCCGATGTTCGCCAACCCCAAGCGCGTCGTGCTCTTCGACGAGATCGAGAAGGCGCACCCGACCGTCTTCGACCTCCTGCTCCAGGTCATGGGCGAGGGGCGCCTGACCGAGCAGGGCAGCGGGAAGACCGCCGACTTCACGCAGTCGGTGATCATCATGACGAGCAACGCGCTCGCCGACTCGATGGGCAAGGCGGTGCAGGGGCTGACCGACTACCCCCGCATCATGAACGCGATCAAGACCTTGCTCGCCGAGAGCGGGACCTTCCGCCCCGAGATCCTCGGCCGCGTGGACAAGGTCTACCTGTTCAAGCCGCTGGCCGGCATGCAGGTCGCCGAGATCTCCTTGCTCAAGATCTCCAAGCTCGGCCAGGAGTACGGCATCGAGACCCACTTCGTCGCGCCCGAGCTGATCATCCAGGCCCTCGAGGCGAACATCCGCGTCAGCAAGTTCGGCATCCGCGAGCTCGAGCGGATCCTGTTCGACCGCTACGCGTCGTACTTCGTCGAGGCCCGCGCCGCCAACGCCAAGTCCGTGTCCTTCGAGGTCGCCGAGGACGGGACCATCGTCTGCAAGCGCGACCCGGCGCCCTAGGGGGCCGGGGCCTCGCACGGCTCGTCCCAGTTCCGCCGCACGAAGCGGTGCTTCTTCGTGCCCGGGATGGTGACGTACAGCGCGCGCCGGGAGAGGACGAAGTTCGGCACCTTCGCGGCGTAGTCCCCGGGGCCGGGCGTCGGCTTCACCGCGTCCGGGTGGGTGTGGACGATGGCGATCGTCTTCAGCGGATAGTATTGGACGGGGAGCTGATAGGCCTCGCGCGTCATCGGGACGAAGACGATCGCGTCGCCGTCGGGCGTCCGGTCCACGCGGAAGGCCGCCTCGTACTCCTCGCGGCCGGAGCCGCCCAGGGCCCACGCCTCCTTGAAGGCGGCGATGATCTCCGGGCGGCATTCGAACGGCGCCGGGTCGACGAACGGCTCGCCGACGGGAACGCCGGCGGGGACGGCGGGGGCCAGGGCCAGGCTGAGGAGGAGGCTCGCGGTATTCATCGCGAGTTGGACGTCCCCCGGGGCCGGAAAGTGTCGCGGAAAGGCCCGGGCGGTCAGTCCCGGCGGCGGCCGGTCAGGCGCAGAAGGCTCAGGAACAGGTTGATGAAGTCGAGGTAGAGGGTGAGCGCCCCGGAGATCGCCTCCTTGGTGTCCTCGTCGGTCCCCGCGTTGCCGATGACGTTCATCGCCTTGATCTTCTGGGTGTCGTAGGCGGTCAGGCCGGTGAAGATGATCACGCTCAGGATCGAGAGCGCCCACTCGATCGCGGGGCTCTTGATCCACCAGTTCACGACCGAGGCGAGGATGACGCCGATGAGGCCCATGAACATGAAGTTGCCCATCGAGGTGAGGTCGGTCTTCGTCACGTAGCCGTACCCGCTCATGACGGCGAACATCCCGCCGGTCAGGAAGAAGGCGTTGGCGATGGAGCCGCGCGTGTAGACCAGGAAGATGACGGACAGGGTCACGCCGCTGAGCGCGGCATAAAAGAGGAAGGCCAGGCGCGCGGTGCCGACCTCCATCGTCTTCACCCAGCCCGACAGGACCACGACCAGGCCGAGCTCGGCGATCAACAGGCCGTAGAAGAGGATCTTGTTCTGGACGAGGGCCATGATCATGCGCGGATCGGAGGCCATGTACAGGGCGCAGGCGCCGGTGACGGCGAGGCCGGCGCTCATCCAGGCGTAGACCTTCTGGATGAAGGCGCGGGATTCGATCTCGGCGGCGGACATCAGGCCCGGGGGGGAATAGCTCATGGGAACAGTGTATGACCTGGGCCGCGGCCCGTCAAGACTTCGCCCTTGACAGGTCCAGGCGTCGGGGCTACACTGGCGGAGACGTCGGAGGACCCCTCTATGCACGCCCCTCGACTCCTGCTTCTGCTGGCTCTCGCCGTATTGCCGGGCGCCGTCCGCGCCGGCACCGAGGTCGCTCCGATCCCGGAGTTGCCGATCGCCGTTACGATCCGCAGGGCGCCGCCCGCCCTCCCTTTGGGGCCCGACGAGGAGCCGGCCGTCCCCGTCTCGCCCTCGGTCCGGGAGGCGCTCAAGAAGGTCGGCTGGAAGGTCCTGAAGGACGGGGGCCTCGAGCGCCTCGACGGCGCCGACAAAGGCTTCATTCCCCTCCAGTATCTCTCCATGGCGGACCTCACCTGGCGCAACGGGGAGCTGATCTTCGCCCGGACGCCGATGCCCGTGTCGCACGAGATGTTCGCCCCGATGCTCAAGGGCCTGTCCTCCTTCACCTCGGCGGCCTCCGTCGAGCGCGCGAAGGCCGGCTCGGCCCTGGCGGCCTGGGGCTTCCCGCCGAGCGTCGACGGCCGCCGCCTGTACAACCCGGGCGGCGAGGCGACGTATTACGGGATCATGCTCCACTCCTTCTTCGCGTCGAAGCCCGACCTGGTCGCCAGGCTCGGCGTCGAGCGGACCTCCCAGGCCCTCGATCTCCTCGACGAGGCCTTCTTCCACGCGTTCCGCAAGCAGGCGCCGGACGTCGCCCAGGTCAGCCTCGACCGCGCGCGCGTGATCCTGTTCGCGCCCGCGCGCGGGGGCGAAACCCCGCTCGGCGCGCCGTCCCTGAAGGCCCGCCCCGACCCCGCCGCGATGCTGAAGGACTACAAGACCCGGATTCAGGCCGAGGCGGACGCCGCGCTGAAGGCCGGCGACGAGGTCCGGCGCAAGGACAGCGTCGAGGCCCTGGCGGTGCTCAACACCTTGGAAAGGCAGCGCATGAACCACTCCCTCGACCTGGCCGTCGTGCCCGAGCCGGGCAAGGCGCCGGCGGACGAGCCTCTCCCGGGCCCGGAGCCCGAGTACACCCCCCTGGCGTCCGGCCTTCCCGGGGTGCTGCGCGTCCTCGAGCGCGTCAACGGCAAGCCCCTGACCTCGGATCAGCAGGAGAACCTGATCCGCTCGTTTCCGATGGGCGACCTGGTCTGGCGCATGGGCGCCCAGGACCTCTGGAGGCAGGGCCTGACCGGCAAGGGCGTCAGGGTCGCGGTCATCGACGAGGGCGTCGCCGAGAACCAGGAGCTGGACGCGGCGGTCAAGGCTCGCGTCAACCTCACCTCCCAGCGCGGCGAAGGCTCCGTCGGCGATCACGGCACCCACGTCGCGGGCATCATCCACGCGCTGGCGCCCGACGCCGAGCTGCGCAGCTACGCGGCGCTCGCCAGCGACGGCAGCAACCCCATGCTCCGGGAGTTCTCGGACGCGCCGATCATCAACGCGATCCACCGGGCCGTCAAGGACGGCAACCATGTCATCAACATGAGCCTGGGCTCCGCGGCCGGCCCCTCCGCCGACATGGCGCGCGTCGTCGAGGAGTACGCGAGCAAGGGCGTGATCTTCCTCATCGCGACGGGGAACTCGCGGGCCAAGGACGGCGGCGTCGGCGCGCCCTCCTCGGCGCCCTCCGCGATCTCGGTCGGCTCCCTCAACGCGGCGGGGCGGA
>JAMPYD010000189.1 GCA_023700845.1 Elusimicrobiota bacterium
AAGACCGGCTACGAGAAGGCGATGGCCGCGGGCATGACCGGCAAGCGCCTCAACGTCCTGTTCCAGCGCGCCCTGTTCGTCGGCAAGAAGGTCCGCACCGAGACCGCGCTCGCGTCCGGCTCCCTGTCGGTCCCGTCCGTCGCCGTCCAGCTCGCGGAGACCATCTTCGGCCGCCTCGAGGGGAAGTGCGCGCTGATCCTGGGCGCGGGCGCCATGTCCGAGCTCGCCGCCAAGCACCTGGCCGCGAAAGGGGTCAGCAAGCTCGTCGTCGCCAACCGCACCTGGGACCGCGCCTATCAGCTGGCCGCCCGCTACCAGGGCGAGGCCGTCAAGTGGGAGACCTTCCCCGCCGAGCTCGAGCGCGCCGACGTCGTCATCTGCTCGACCGGAGCGCCGTCCGCGGTGCTCACGAGCGACATCGTGTCGGCCGCCGTGCGCCGCCGCGGGGGGCGCTCGCTGTTCCTGATCGACATCGCGATGCCGCGCGACATCGAGGAATCGGTTCATAAGATCGACGGCGTCTACCTCTACCGCATCGAGGACCTCGAGGCGATCGTGGCCAAGAACATGGCCTCGCGCGCCGAGTCCGTCGCCGCGGCGCGGCGCATCGTGGACGCGAAGTCCGCCGAATTCGTCGCCTGGGCCCGGTCCCTGTCGACCGGCCGCGAGCTCAGCCTCAAGCACTCGGAAATCGGCGCATGAGGCGGACGGCGTCCCTGGCCCTGCTCGCTCTGTGCGCGCCCCTGGCGGCCGCGCCCGTCCCGGCCCCGTACGGCATCCTCCTGCTCGCCCACGGGGGGGACTCCTCGTGGAACGCCGAGGTCGCGCGGCTGAGGCGGCGGGTCGACGCGAAGGTCCCGACCGAGTCCGCGCTCGGCATGGCCGACCCGGCGGCCCTGCAGTCCGCCGTGCTGCGGCTCGAGAAGCGCGGGGTGACGCGTATCGTCGCGGTGCCGCTGTTCGTGCAGAGCCGCTCCGAGGTGCTCGACCAGACCCGCTACGCCCTGGGCTTGTCGGACAAGCCCTCCGAGGCGCTGCGCGACGGGCTCGAGCGCATGGCCAAGGCTCACGCCGCGGCCGCGAAGGCGCGCGGCGCCCATGGCGCCCACGCCGCCCACGGCTCCCCGGCGCACGGCCACTCGATGGAGTTCTCGACCGCGCGCGTGAAGTCCCGCGGCCCCATCGCGCTGGCCGACGCCCTCGACGATCACGCCCTCGTGGGCCGCATCCTCGTCGAGCGCGCGAAGGCGCTGAGCCGGGACGCGGCGAAGGAAACCGTCGTCCTCGTCGCCCACGGCCCCGTCGACGAGGCGGCCGTGGACGCCTGGCGAGCCTCCCTGGCCTCCCTGTGCCGGTCCTTCGCGGGCTTCCGCGGCTGCGCCCACGCCCTTCTTCGCGACGACGCGGCCCCGGAGATCCGCGCGGCCGCCGTCGCCGACCTGCGCGCGCTGGTCTCGCGCGCGAAGGCCGAGGATGGGCGCGCCGTCGTGATCCCGGTGCTCATCGCCCGCGGCGGCATCGAAAAGAAGATCGTCAAGGATCTCGACGGCCTCGACTACGCCTGGGACGGCCGGACCTTGATGCCCCACGACGGCTTCGACGCCTGGGTCCTCGAGCGCGCGGCGTCGGTGGAATGGTCCGGCCGGCCGTAGTTTGACAGGCCGCGCGGTAATTGATATTTTGTGACGCTTGACGCAGAATTTTTCTCATAACCGGCATAGGTAAGAAACGACAAAAATGAGCGATCCCACCCCGAATCCCGCGCCCGAGCCGAAACCCGCCGCGCCGGCCCCCGCGCCCGCCGCCGCCCCGAAGCCCGCAGCCAAGCCGGCCGACCTCTCCCGCGGAGATTTCCTCTGGGCGGGCTGGAGCATGCTCGCCGCCTTCTTCGCCGCCTCCGCGGCCGCCGGCGCGCGCTTCATGTTCCCGAACGTGATCTACGAGCCGTCGCAGAAGTTCAACGCCGGCCAGGCGTCGGGCTACGACCTCGGCGTCTCCACGAAGTGGCTCAACGAGCAGCGCGTCTGGATCGTGCGCACGCCGTCGGGCTTCTACGCGATGTGGGCGCGCTGCACCCACCTCGGCTGCACGCCCAACTGGTGGGGCGACCAGAACCGCTTCAAGTGCCCGTGCCACGGCTCGAACTACACCCTCGACGGCGACGTGATCGCCGGCCCCGCGCCGATGCCGCTGTGGCGCACGAAGGTCGAGCTGGCCCCGACCGGCGACCTGATCGTGGACAAGGCCGTCCTCGAGAACAAGCCCGGCAAGCGCGAGCACGCGCCCTACTTCGCGAACTACGCGTCCGCCTGAGGATAATCGATCAACATGCCCACGCTCGACATCGAGAAGATCAAGAAAGAGGTCATCGACTCCCAGCTCTGGCGGTCCGTCTTCCGCGGCGGCGTCTGGAAGGACACCCCTCGCGACCGCGCCGGCCACATCATCGGCAACGTCTGGCTGCACCTTCACCCCGTCAAGGTCCGGCCCCGCGCGCTCGAGTGGCTGTACACCTGGGGCATGGGCGGCATCTCTTTCGCGCTGTACCTGATCCTGACGCTCACCGGCGTGGCGCTGATGTTCTACTACCGCCCGACGATCGGCCTGGCCTACCGCGACATCAAGGACCTCGAGTTCGCGGTCACGCTCGGCATGTTCCTGCGCAACGCCCACCGCTGGGCCGCGCAGGCGATGGTCGTCGCCGTCATCGCGCACATGGTGCGCGTGTTCCTGACCGGCGCCTATAAAAAGCCCCGCGAGTTCAACTGGGGCATCGGCGTCCTCCTGCTGACGCTCACCTTGTTCCTCTCGTTCACCGGCTACCTCCTGCCGTGGGACCAGCTGGCGATCTGGGCCGTCACCGTCGGCACGAACATGGCCGGCGCGACCCCGGTGCTCGGCAACGAGGGGCCGCTCGGCTCGCTCGTCGGCATGCGCATCAACAACGACGTGCGCTTCACCTTGCTCGGCGGCACGATGGTCGGCGAGAACACGCTCCTGCGCTTCTACGTCATGCACTGCGTGGCGGTGCCGCTCGTCGTCGGAATCCTTCTTATTTTGCACTTTTGGAGAATCCGCAAGGACAGCTTCTCGGCCGCGCCCTACCAGGCCAACGAGGAGAAGGTGGACGTCTGGCCCCACCTCGTCAAGCGCGAGTACATCGCCGCCGCGGCGACCGTGCTCTTCATCATGATCTGGTCGATCCTCCAGAACGCCCCGCTCGAGGCGATCGCCAACCCGAACGTCACCACCAACCCGTCGAAGGCCCCGTGGTACTTCGTCGGCCTGCAGGAGCTGCTGGTGTACTTCGACCCGTGGATCGCCGGCGTCGTCATGCCCGGCCTGATCATCGTGGGCCTGATCGCCATCCCTTACATCGACACCAACCCGAAGGGCGTCGGGTACTACGCCTGGAAAGAACGGCCGTTCGCGAACACCCTGTTCATGCTCGGCGTCGTGATGTGGTTCGCCCTGATCTACATCGGCTACGCCCTGCGCGGGCCGAACTACGCCTGGTACTGGCCGTGGGAGTCGTGGTACATGCTCAAGCCCGCGCCGCCGCCCACGTGGAGCGTGTTCGGCCCGAAGCCCGACGGCGCGTACTCCATGCTCATCGGCATACCGCTGATGGGCGCGGTGACCGCGGCGTGGATGCTGCTGCCCAAGCTCATCCAGAAGGAGCTCGACGGCAAGAAGACGATGGGGGCCTTCCTCGGTCTTCTCGCCGTCGTCGCCGGCGCCGGCATCGCGCTGGGCAAGATGGGCCCGATCGAAGGCGCCTTCCTGCTCTTCTTCACGGGAGCCTCCTTTTATTACGGCTTCGTCCTGCCGCAGCGCCACATCCGGACCTTGGATTGGCCGCGGTATCTCGTCACGATGGTCCTGGTCGTCAGCACGATGAGCGTCCTCCTCAAAATGTGCGCTCGTCTCGCGTTCAACATCAAATACGTGCTGACGATCCCTTCGATCAGCATGAACTTCTGACATGAGCTACCGAAAAGCCTTTATCGCCTCGAACGCACTGATGCTGGCGGCCTTCGTCTGGGCCTTCGCCAAGGACTTTCAAGCCGAGTGGAAGCCCTACCAGAAGAAGTACTACCAGATGGCCGCCGACGAGATGGACAAGCAGGCGGCCGCCGAGAAGGACGAGAAGAAGGCCGCGGACCTCAAGCTCGCGGCGAAGAAGATGCGGCGCTCGCCTCTCGAGGTCAAGCAGATCATCTCCGTCGACCTCGGCCGCTTCGACCGCTGCGTGACCTGCCACGTCGGCATGGACGAGTACACGAACACCACGCTGAAGAACGGCTTCACCGAGCATCCGTACAAGGCGCATCCGAAGGTGGACACGGCGCTGATCAAGGCGCATCCGTTCGCCAAGTTCGGCTGCACCTCGTGCCATTCCGGCCAGGGCCTCGCCACGACCGTCGACGGCGCGCACGGCTGGATCAAGCACTGGGAAAAGCCGATGCTCAAGGGCGTGACGATCCAGGGCTCGTGCGTGAAGTGCCACGACAACTTCGAGACCCTCAAGGGCGCGGAGGTCGCGGCCCAGGGCAAGAAGCTGTTCAACAAGCACGGCTGCCAGGGCTGCCACGCGATCAACGGAAAGGGCGGCGTCATCTCCGTCGAGCTCGGCGACATCGCCGACAAGCCGTTCGAGCGCATCGCGGGCTACAACTTCAAGCGGGTCCGCATCGACGGCAAGGAGCTCCCGGACGAGCACCACAACAGCCACTGGAACATCCAGAACTGGATCCGCGCCCACATCGTCAACGACCCCGCGGAGGTCACGCCGAACGACCCGTTCGCCGAGCTCAACGCGGAGCCGATCCCGCCTTCGGGCATGCCCGACTTCACGAAGGAGATCACCGCGGAGCAGGCGGACGCGATCACGGCCTACCTCTCGGGCCTGACCAAGGAAGAGATCATCCCGTACCGCTACCACGTGACGGCGCCGGCGCCGAAGGATCCGCCGTTGACGGGCCTGGCGCGGGGCAAATACGTCTACGAGAAGTACGGCTGCCAGGGCTGCCACGGCCTCGACGCCAAGCAGGGACGGCGCCGCTTCAACGCGGCG
>JAMPYD010000190.1 GCA_023700845.1 Elusimicrobiota bacterium
ATGCGCGAGGCCCTCGCCGGCCTGAAGACGCCGTCCTTCCTGGTGCCGCGGGCCGTCTCCGGGGACTGGCTCGACGGCTACGCGGCGGCGCTCGAGGCCCTGGCCTCGGGCATGGACCTCTCCGGCGCCAAGCGCCGCAAGGGCGCCGTGGCCCTCGTCGGCTACATGATGGACCGCAACGAGGGCGAGCACCGCGGGAACGTCCGGGAGCTCGAGCGCATGGTGCGCGCGCTCGGCCTCGAGCCCGCGTCGATCTGGCTGTCGGGCCGGCCCTACGCGCGCCTGCGCGAGGCGCGCCATGCCGACGCCGTCGTCTCCCTGCCCCACGGGCGGAAGGCCGCGGCGGTCCTCGCGCGGCGCCTCGGGGTGCCGCTGATCGCCGCCGAGCTCCCGTTCGGCCTGGAGGGGACCCGCCGCTTCCTGGAGCTGCTGGGCCGCGAATTCAAGAGGGAGGCGCGCGCCCGCGCCTTCATCGACGCGGAGCTCGACCACGTCGCGCCGCGCCTGCAGTGGAGCGTGCCCCACGCCTTCCTCCGCCGCCGCTTCGCCTTCGCCGGCGACCCGCTGTACGCGCCCGCCTTCGCGGAGCTCGTCGAGGAGCTCGGCGGGACGGTGACCGGCCTGCTCCTGACGGGCGCGGCCCGCCATCTGGCCCCGGCGCGCATCCGGGAGCTCGAGCGCCGGGCCGCGGTCGAGTTCGAGCCTCTGACCCGGGACGCGGCGTCCGGCGCCTTCGGGCGCGGCGCCGACCTCGTCGTGACGAGCACGCTCGCCTTCGAGGCCGCCCGGCCCGCGGCGCCGTGGCTCGAGTTCGGCTATCCGTCCGACTACACCCACTTCCTGCGCGACGTCCCGTTCCTCGGCTTTCCCGGGGCGCTGGCCTTCGCCGCGCGCCTGGCCAACGAGGTCGTCAAAGGCCTCGCGGCCCGGCGGGGGGGCGCCCGATGAGGCACGCGATCGCCGGTCCCCGGGCGCTGGCCGCGGCCGCGCGGCGTCTGGGGCTGACCGAGGGCTCGGGGTGGACCTTGGCCTCCCTCTGCGTCCGGGACCGCGACGCCCTGCGGCTGATCCTCGCGCGGGGCGAGCACCGCTTCGATTTCGTCCTCCAGGCGGGAGCCCCGTCGTCGACGGCCGGCGCGACGCCCGCGCAGAGAAGGCTCCTCGACCTGGCGGCGGCGCGCCTGGGCGGCGCGAGCTTCGCTCGCGTCCTCGCGGAGATCGACGCCGATCCCGACTCCTTTGTCGAGGAGCGCGAGCCCGGCGACGGCGGCGACCGGGTGAAGGTCCCCTACGTCGCCGGCCCGATGAGCCTGCTCGAGGCCGGCTGGCGGAACTTCTTCGCCGACCAGGATTTCGACGTGCAGATGGAGGCGCCCGAGGCGACGCACAACAAGACCGTGACCGTCGAGTACGCCGACCTCGAGTGCTTTCTCGCGCGCCCCGAGATCAGCTTCGCCAAGTGGAACTTCCTCGACTGGCCCGACGAGTCCCTGGATCCCGAGGCCACGGGCGAGAACAACTTCATCGCCGTCGAGCTCGAGGAGCGGGACATGGTGATGGGGACCGGGGACAAGGCCGACTCTTTGGTCTCGGAGGTCAAGCGCCTGGCGGACGCCGGCAACTACCTCGTCGTCACCCACCTGTGCACGCCGATCGTGATGGGCGAGGACTTCCAGGGCCTCGCGCGCCGCTGCGAGAGCGAGGTCGGCGGCACGTCCGTGAGCTGGAGCCAGAAGGACCGCGACTCCGGCGACAATTTCGGCGAGCACCTGCGCGCGGTGCTCAGCCGCCCGGGCTTCTTCGAAGGCGCCGGCGACGCCGCGGCCGTCAACCTCTTCCACTTCCCCGTCGAGTGCCGCGAGCGCGAGCTCAAGCCGTTCCTCGAGGCGCTCGGGCTCAAGGTCAACGCGCGCCTGTTCCCCATCGTGGACTTCCCCTCGGTCGAGGAGCTTCCCAAGGCCCGCTGGCAGGTGTTCTGCGAGAAGCCGACCTACACGGACAAGACTTTGGAGCTGATGAAGGCGTCCTCCCGGCCCGTGGTGATGGCCCGCGCGCCCTACGGCGTGGAGGGCACGCGCGAATGCCTGCGGAGCATCGCCGCGGCGGCGGGCAAGGAGAAGGAATTCGAGCGGGGCTGGGCGGCGAAGCTCGAGGCCTTCCTGCCGGGCTGGGAGGAGCTGAGGCGCGAGGCGGGGGAGCACCGGCTCGCGTTCGTGGTGTCGGAGGCGAGCCTTCCCCGCCTGCTGGAGCTGCGTTACGGCCACGGCGCTCCGCTGGCCGCGGCGGCGCGCGAGATGGGCTTCGGCATCGACCTCCTCTATTTCGACCGCCACGGCGAGGCCCCGGTCCTGCCCGAGGGCTTGAAGGGCGCGGGCGTGACGACCTTCCGGGCCCCGTGGGAGCTCGAGCGCGTCCTGCGCGAAGGGACGTTCTCCGCCGTCTACTCCGACATCTTCTTCGACTGGCGCATCGCCCGCGCGGGCAAGGCCCGCTTCTCGAGCCGCGAGTTCGAGATGGGCCTCGAGGGGGCGAAGCGGAGCCTCGAGCGGCTGCTGGCCGCGTGCCGCCTGCCCTTCTACCGCCGCCACGCCGCGCACCTGTCGCGCCGGCCCCGGAGGCTCAATGTCTAGGGCGCCCGGGGTCCGCTTCAACCTGCCGTTCCTCCACGGCCTGTACGTGGCGTTCAACGCGATCCCGGACGCCTACTTCCTCGGCGACGGGCCGAGCTGCGTGTTCGCGAAGGCCGAGCACATCCACGGCCGCCACGACCTGTTCTCCACCTTGCTGTCCTGCGGCAGCGACCACCGCGTGCAGTACACCGGGGTCAACGTCTTCACCATCGCGGGGAACTTCGAGTCCCAGATATTCGCCGCGCTCAAGCGCATCTCGAAATGGCCCGACTGCGGGGTGATCTTCACCGGGGCGATGCCGATGTGCTCGATCGCCGGCAGCGACTACGAGCGCATCCTGCGCGAGGCCCTCGACGGCTGCGGCAAGCCCTCGTTCCTGATCCCGCGCCGCTCCGCCGTCACCGGCGACTGGCTCGACGGCTACGCCGGGGCGCTCGAGGTGCTGGCCGCCGGGATGGACCTGCAGGGCGCGAAGGCGGAGCCCGGGACCGTCGCGCTGGTGGGCCACCTGATGGACCGCGGCGAGGGCGACCAGCTGGCCAACGTGGCCGAGCTCGAGCGCATGACGCGCGCCCTCGGCGTCGAGCCGGTCTCGGTCTGGCTGTCGGGGCGGCCCTTCGCCCATCTGCGCGAGGTCCGCCGGGCGGAGACGATCGTCTCCCTGCCCTACGGCCGCAAGGCGGCGCGCGTCCTGGCCAAGCGCCTGGGCGCGCGGCTCGTCGAGGCCGACCTGCCCTTCGGCCTCGAGGCGAGCCGCCGCTTCATGACCCTGCTCGGGCGCGAGCTGGGGCGCGAGGCCGAGGCGCGCGTGTTCGTCGCGAGCGAGCTCGACGCGGTCGTGCCGCGCCTGGAGTGGAGCGTGCCCCACGTCTTCGAGAACCGCCGCTTCGCCTTCGCCGGGGACCCGCATTACGCGGCGGCCTTCGCGGAGCTCGTCGAGGAGGTCGGCGGGACGGTCGTGTCGACGATCGTCATGGGCGGGGCGGGGCATCTTCCCGCCGAGCGGCGGCAAGCCTTGGAGAGCCGGCCGGGAACCTTGTTCGAGCCCGACCGGGCCCGGCTGAGGAGCCTGTTCTCCGAGTCGACCCGGGGCGAGGCCGACCTCCTCGTCTGCAACAGCCTCGGCGTCCGCTACATCAATCCCTCCGTGCCCTGGCTCGAGTTCGGCTTCCCGTCGGAGCACGCCCATTTCCCGCACGACGAGCCGTTCCTCGGATTCCAGGGGGCCCTGGCCTTCCTGTCGCGGGCGGCCAACGAGGTCTCCAAGGGCCTCTGCCTGAAGGAGGCGCTCCGGTGAGCCTGCGCATGGAGCTGCTCATCGGCTACGCCTGCGGCCAGGAGTGCGCGTTCTGCATGGAGTCCGACCGCATGGAGGAGTTCGCCGCGGCGCCCCTGTCCATCGCCGAGATCGTCCGGGCCTTGGCCGTGCAGCGGCGGCGCGGCGTCGAGTCGGTCTCGTTCTGCGGCTCCGGCGAGCCGACTTTCCACCCGCGCCTGGCCGACGCTCTGAAGGCCGCCAAGACCTTGGGATACGAAACCGAGCTGATCTCGAACGGCTCCCGCCTGGCCGAGCCCGAGCACGCGCGGCGGCTGCTCCCGTGGGTCGACCGCCTGTGGCTGTCGCTGCACGGCGACGACGCGGCTTCGCACGACCGCCTCACGCGCCGGCCGGGAAGCTTCGCGAAGCTGCGCCGGGCCTTCGCCGCGGCGCGCGCGGGGAAGGGCCCGCGCCTGGGAAGCGTCACGGTCGTGACGCGGGAGAACCGGGACCGCGTCGCCGCGATCGCGCGGCTGGCCCTCGAGGAAGGCGCCCGCGAGGTCCAGCTGACGCAGGTGGTCCCCATGGGGCGCGCGGAAAAGGATTACGCGCGGCTCGCGGTCCCGTACTCCTGGTGGCGGGAGAACGTCCCGGCGCTGGCCGAGCTCGCGCGGCGCCATGGGGCGCGCCTGAGCTGCGCGGGCGTGCCGCTGTGCGCGCTCGGCGAGCATTGGCCCCTGTCCCGGGAGAAGGACCTCGCCCTGACGGTGTCCGTGGACCGGACGCGGAGCGGCGGCCGGCCCGCGCTGCGGACCGAGGAGCTCCTGCCGCGCGCCGAGGCGGCGTCGACGCGGGTCAAGCCGGAGGCCTGCGCCGCCTGCCTCCGGCGCGAGGAGTGCATCGGCGTCCCCCGGCCGCACCTCGCCGCGTTCGGGGAGGGGGACCTCGCGGCGTTCGGCGGCGGCGCGGCGCGGACCGAGACGCACGCCCAGAGCGGGGGCGTCGAGCGCATCCTGAGCGTCAACCACGCCTGCAACCAGCGCTGTCCGTTCTGCTTCATCCCCGGCGACGGCTGGAAGGCGGAGCTGGGGGAGATCGAGCGGGAGCTCGACCGCCTGGCGCCGGAGCTGGCCGGCGGGGGCGCTTTGACCCTGTCGGGCGGCGAGCCGCTCGCGCACCCGCGCCTCG
>JAMPYD010000191.1 GCA_023700845.1 Elusimicrobiota bacterium
ACTACTGATAATCACTCGTCCCGGGAAGAGTGATTATCAGTAGTTTCCGGCCGCGCGCGCATCCTGAGCCGCATGACGAAATCGAGAACGAATAATGTATCCGGTTTGATGTAAACTCTTCGCACCCGCCGCAACGGAGGACGCGAGAGAATGGCCATCACAGAGCTGACGCCCGAGCAGATCCACGACATGTCGCTGGCGGAAAAGGATCGCTGGTGGCTGAAGAACGTCTATAAGGGGGATATGCCCCAGCTCAACCTCCGCTCGGGCCTGACCGGCATGCTGCTCGGCGGCGTGCTCAGCCTCACCAACCTCTACGTCGGCATCCGCACCGGCTGGACGCTCGGCGTCGGCATCACCTCGGTGATCCTGTCCTTCGCCATCTTCAAGGTGATCTCCAAGCTCAAGCTCGGCAACGAGATGACGGTGCTCGAGAACAACGCGATGCAGTCGATCGCCACCAGCGCGGGCTACATGACCGCGCCGCTGATCTCCTCGCTGGCCGCGTACATGGCCGTCACCGGGCGGATCATCCCCTGGCAGCACACGATGGTCTGGATCATCCTGCTCGGCATCCTCGGCGTGCTCTTCGCCTTCCCGCTCAAGAAGCGCTTCATCAACGACGAGCAGCTGCCCTTCCCCGAGGGCTACGCCGCGGGCATCGTCATGGACAACCTGCACACCGGCGAGGGCGCCGAGGGCATGTTCAAGGCCAAGCTCCTCGGCTACGGCGCGGCCGTGTCCGCGACGATCGAGACGATGTGCAACGAGCCCGTGATGGAGGCCATCAAGCTGAAGTGGGCCGGCCTGCCCGCGCACTGGGACGACGTGATCTACAAGTGGTTCACGCCCCGCATCATGGGCACGCCGCTCAAGGAGCTCACGGTCCAGTTCGACACCTCGATCGTCATGGTCGCCGCCGGCGGCCTGATGGGCACCAAGACCGCGGCGTCCCTGATGATCGGCGCGGTCGTCAACTATCTGATCCTCGCGCCGTACCTGATCAGCAAGGGCATCATCGTCGGCACCGGCTTCAAGAACATCACGATGTGGGCGCTGTGGGGCGGCGTGGCGCTGATGACGACCTCCTCGATCTACTCGTTCCTGTCGAAGCCGAAGGTGATCCTGCAGTCGTTCCAGGGGATGTTCGGCAAGAAGAAGGCGGGGGAGGAGGACGTCCTCAAGGACATCGAGCTGCCGATGTGGCTGTTCGCCGTCGGCATCCCTGTCGTGGGCCTGCTCACGGTCTGGATGGGGCACATCTTCTTCGGGATCCATTGGTGGATGGGCCTGATCGCCATCCCGATGGTCTTCGTCTTCACCCTCATCGCGGTCAACGCCACGGGCCTGACCTCGATCACGCCCACCGGCGCGCTCGGCAAGCTGACCCAGCTCACCTACAGCGTCCTGGCGCCCGGCAACATCCAGACCAACATCATGACCGCCGGCATCACCGGCGAGGTCGCCTCGAGCGCGGCCAACCTGCTGATGGACATCAAGCCCGGCTACATGCTGGGAGGCAAGCCGCGGCATCAGGCGCTGGGCCATACGCTCGGCATATTGGCCGGAGCATTCGTGGCGGTGCCCGTGTTCTACGCCATCATGAACAACGACCTCACGGTGCTGATGTCCGACCGCCTGCCGATGCCCGGCGCGCAGATCTGGAAGGCCGTGGCCGAGGTTCTGACCAAGGGCCTGAGCTTCCTGCATCCGTCGGCGCGCGCCGCGATCGCCGTCGGCGCCCTGATCGGCCTCGTCATCGAGATCCTGAACCAGCGCAGCAAAGGGAAGTTCCCGGTCTCCGGCGTGGGCCTGGGCCTGGCCTTCGTGCTGAAGTTCAGCGACTCGCTGTCGATGGCGATGGGCGCGCTGATCTTCTGGCTGGCGGGGAAATTCCTCACCGACAAGAAGTCGGTCGGCTACCGCGCCTTCGTCGACAACCAGGAGACGGTCTGCGCCGGGGCCATCGCCGGCGGATCCATCATCGGCCTCGTCCTGATTCTTCTGGAGACGATCGTCCTGAAGTGAGGGGGGTTTTACTGGCCGTCGGCGTCTGCGCGGGGCTCGCCCGGGCCCAGACGCCCGACGAGGCCCCGGCCGCGGCTCCGGCGGCCGCCGTTTCGCCGGCGCCGGCCGACGTCATCTCCCCGGCGCCGCCGGACCCCGCCGCGCCGGCGCGGGTCGACCCCCGCGCCGCGAAGGCCCGCTCCCTGTATTTCACGGGAGACACGCTCAAGGCGGCCGAGGCCTTCGAGGCCGCGGTGAAGGTCGGCAAGTCCACGGACGCCTCCGCGGATTGGCGGGTGTGGGCGGACGGCGCGATCGCCTGGGCCGAGGCCGGGCGCCCCGACAAGGCCGTGGCGTGGCATCGCCGCGCCGCCGCGCTCAACGGCGGCGCCGCGGCGCGCGCGGCCCTGGGCTGGGCGCTGCTGCGCGGCGACCAGCCGCTGGCCGCCGACGCCGAGTTCGCGCGCGCCCTCGCGTCCGACCCCGATTCCTCGCCGGCGCTGCTCGGAGCGGGGCGGGCGAAGCTCGCGCTCGGCAAGCCCCGGGAGGCGATCGACCTCCTGAGCCGGGCCTCTCCCGCGCAGTCGCTCGCCGATTATTACCTCGGCATGGCGTACGAGAAGGTCGGCGACGACGCGACGGCGCTCGAGGCGTACAAGCGCGCCGTCGGCGCGGACAGCTACTTCCACGAGGGCCGCGCCACCCTGTCGAGAAGCTACCTGCGCCAGCGGCGCTACAACGAGGCGTGGCGGCACCTGCAGAAGCTCGTCGAGGCCGACCCCGGCTCGAAGCTCGCCCGGGCGATGCTCAACAAGGTCCGCCCCCTGCTCACGCGCCCGCGCGACGCGCAGGCGCCGGCCCTGAGCGGGACGCCCCCGCCCGAGGCTCCGGTGCACGAGACCGAGCCCTGGGACGGCAAGGTGCCGGTCGTCCGTATCGGCGTCTCCTCCACGCAGATGGGGAAGCCGCGGCCGCGCCGGTCGGCGACCGTGCGCGGAAACGGCGCGTGGAAGGCCGTCGACCCGAAGACCGGGCGCGCGCTCCTCACCTCCGAAGCGGGCGAGGCGTGGACCCTGCGGCTGATCCCGGCGAAGGCGGCGAAAAAGAAGAAAGGCCGCTCCCGCCTCGAGTTTCACGCCGCCGACGGGCGGGTCGCGGCCGTGCCCGGGGACGCCGCCCTGCTCCGGCCGCTCGAGCCCGCGACCTCCACGCTGACGCTCGAGGACGATCCCGAGCACGCGCCGCGCGCGTTCCGGGGGGACCTCGAGCTCGCGCTCTTCGGCGGCCGCCGCACGATCCGCGTCGTGAACATCATCGGCCTCGAGGACTACACGCACGGCGTCGTCTCGGCGGAGATGCCGCAGCGCGCGCCGTTCGAGGCGCTCAAGGCCCAGGCGGTCGTCGCCCGCACCCACGCGCTGTTCATCAAGACCGTCACCAAGCGCCACCGCAAGGAAGGCTACGACCTGTGCGACGAGCAGCATTGCCAGGTCTACGGCGGCCGCCGCGCCGAGACCGAGCGCACGCGCGCCGTCGTCGTCGACACGCGCGGCCGCGTCGCCGTCTACCAGGGGAAGCCCGCGCACGTGATCTATTCGTCGCATTGCGGCGGCCGCACCCAGAGCGGGACCGACATCGGCTGGGGAAACGTCCCGTACTGGAAGAGCGTCGACGACTCGGCCGAATTCCAGGATCCCCCGGCGACGCCGCTCGATCTGCGGCTCCTCCTCTCCGACTGGCCGAAGGGCTTCGACCGCCCCTCGGGCTACGTGCACCCCGCGCACGCGCGCTGGACCCGCGCGATCCCGGCGAAGGTCCTGGAGGACAAGCTGCACCGGAAGTTCAAGATCGGGAAGCTGCGCGGCCTGCGCGTGCTTCGGCGCGTGCCCTCGGGGCACGTCGAGAGCCTCCTGATCGTCGGCTCGAAGAGGAGCCGGAAGCTCAGCGACGAGATGGACATCCGAAGCCTTCTCGGCGTCGGCTCCCTCCGGAGCACGATGTTCGTCCTGGACACCGAGTACCGCAAGGAGGGGAAGCTCCTGGTCCCGGAGACCTTCGTCTTCCGCGGCGGAGGCTGGGGGCACGCGGTGGGCCTGTGCCAGTCCGGCGCGATGGGCCGCGCCGAGGCGGGCCAAACCTACGAAACGATCGTGATGTCCTACTTCCCGGGCGTCGAGATCGGCCGGCTGGACTACTGATTGCGCCCGCGCCGATCTTGTTTCCTTAACATAGATGGGCTATCCTCCATGACAATGAAGCGCGCAGCTTTGCTAGCCGGCATCCTCCTCGCCGCCGCGTGCCGGGGCACCGTGCCCGAGCGCAACGCCCCGCCCGAGCAGGCCATCTCCGCGATCCTGATCGGCTGCAAAACGGTCCTGCCTTCCGGAGAGACCCGCAACGGGCGGATCGTCGTCAATTTCGAGAGCGAGGGCGGCCGCCAGGCGGAGGTGTACCGCCTGCCCGTGAAAAGCGGGGAGAACTACCTCTACCTGATCGAGCCCGGAACCTACCGCATCGCGCCGACGCGCTCGATCTTCGGCTTTTACCAGCCGATCATGAACGTCGTGATCGAGGGCCGGACGTATTCGCTTCCGTTCCCGCGCGACCTTCTGCGCCAGCACGCGTATGAGATCAAGCCGGGGAAGATCACCTCGATGGGCTCCCTCGAGGCGACGGTGATGCCGGCCCTCCCCGGGCAGAAGCCGACGATCCGGGTCCGGCTCGACGACAGCCCCCAGGCCAGGCGAAACGTCGTCCAGAGCACGATTCGCGACATGATGGATCCGCGCAAATCCACCGACGTGCGGGAGAGCGCCCTCGCGTGGAGCCGCGCCCTGCAGATCAGCCTCATGGACCTGCTCGCCGAGGAAGAGCAGCGCCCGCTCTACAAGCCGGCGCGATGACCGCGCGCCTCGGCGTGGACCTCGGCGCGACCTGGCTGAGGGCCTGCCTCGCCGACGGAGGCCGCGCCCTCTGGACCGAGAGGACGCGCGCGACCGCCTGGCGCGACGCGCCCGCCGCCCTGCGCCGTATCCTCCGCAAGCGCGGCGCGCGCC
>JAMPYD010000192.1 GCA_023700845.1 Elusimicrobiota bacterium
ACTACTCGACCGGGCCCTACACCGCCCGAGGGCTTCAGCGCCTGGCCGTGGTCGCCCAGGAAAACAGGGACTACGAGCTCGCGCGGCAGACGCTTCAGCGCTTCGTCGAGGAGTTCCCCGACCACCGCGACCGGCAGAACGCCGAGAAGCGCCTGGAGGTCATCAAGTTCAGATGAGCGCGCTTCCCGCGTTCTCGCGGCTCGTCGTGGACGCCATGGCCCGGCGCGGCCTGGGTCTGCGGGAATTGTGCCGCCAGGCGAAGCTCGATCCGTCTTTCCTGTCGAAGGTCCTGACGGGCAAACGCAATCCGCCGGCCGAGGAGGACGTTTTGCGGCGCATGGCGGCGGCGCTGGAGACCGACGCCGTCGAACTGCTCGTCGCCGCGGGACGCATCCCCGCGGAGTGGAAGTCGTTGACCAGCGATCCCGAGCTTCTTCGCCGCGTCGACGCGATCGCGAGCTCCGCTCCCCGCCGGCCCGTCGCGGCGGCGTCGAGGGCTCCCGCCCCGAGGCTCTCGACCTCGCTGCCGTTCTCCTCCTCCAAACCCCTCGACGAGGAGCTGCTTTAACTCATGTCCGTCCCCTGGACCGACCGTCAGCGCTGGGCCGCGCGTTTGAACGTCCTGACCCCTCCGCGCCGCGCCTGGGACATACTCAATGAGTTGGGCCCGGAAGGTCTCCCCAATTCTTCCGATATGGATTGGGCCCGCGTCAGCGGGGCGGACCTCGGAGACGTCGTTCACTGGCGCCGCGCCGCCCTGGCCTTCGACGCCGCCGCCGAGGAGCTCCGCTGCCGTTCGTTGGGCGCCCGTCTCATCGTCCGGGGAGATCCGGAATACCCCGATCTCCTCGCCTCGATCTACGACCCCCCGCTGGCCCTCTACGTCCAGGGCTCCATTTCCTCCGCGTCCGCCGTCGCGGTCGTGGGCACCCGCGTCCCGACCCCCTACGGCCGCCGCATGGCCCGCGGCCTGGCCGGGGACGCCTCCCGGGCCGGCCTGGTCGTCGTCAGCGGCCTGGCCCGCGGCATCGACGCCGAGGCCCACCTGGCCGCTTTGGGCGCCAAGGGGCCGACCTGGGCCGTCCTGGGGACCGGCCTGGGCCACGTCTACCCCGCCGAGAACGCCGGCCTGGCCCGCCGCATCGTCGCGGAGGGGGGCGCGATGCTCTCCGAGCGTCCGATCGGCACCGGCCCCACCCCGGACGTGTTCCCGCGGCGCAACCGCGTCGTCGCCGGCCTCGCCTGGGGCGTCGTGGTCGTGGAGGGCCGTCATAAGTCGGGCTCCTTGATCACCGCCCGCCTCGCCTTGGAGGAGGGGCGGGACGTCTGGGCCGTTCCCGGCCCGGCCGACTCGGTCATGTCCGAGGCGCCCCACCGGCTCATCGGCGAGGGCGCCAAGCTGGCGTCCGGCGTTTCCGACATACTGGCCGCCTTGCCGGAGGGTCATCTCTTGGAGGCGAGGAAGGCCCCTGTTCCGGCCCCCGCGCGGCGCCTGCCTCCGACGGAGGAAGAGGCCTCGGTCATGGCCTTGCTGGGCTCCGACGCCCTCTCCTTAGATGAACTGGTCCAGCTGTCGGGGCTTGACACCACACGCATTTCCTCTATAATGTTCGGGCTGGAGTTGAAGGAAAGAGTATTCTCCGTCCCTGGAAACCGCTATGCCCAAAAAGAAGCCCGCTGAAAAGAAGCCCGCCAAGGCGTCTAAAGCCGCCAAAGGCGCTCCCAAAGCCTCCGCCAAGGAGCCCGCGGTCGAAAAGGCCCCCAAAGCCTCCAAGGCCCCCAAGGCGACCCGCACCGGCCCCAGCCTCCTGGTCGTCGAGTCTCCGGCCAAGGAAAGAACGATTTCCCGCTTCCTTAAGAATGAATTCGTGGTCAAGTCCTCGTTCGGCCACGTCCGCGACCTCCCCGTGCGCAAGATCGGCGTCAACGTCGACGACGATTTTTCGCCCCAGTACGTCGTCCTGCCCCGGGCGAAGAAGATTCTGGCCGAGTTCAAGTCCCTCGTCTCGAAGGCCGCCTTCGTCTACCTCGCGACCGACCATGACCGCGAGGGAGAGTCCATCGCCTGGCACCTGGTCGACATGCTCAAGCTGAAGCCCGACCAGGTCAAGCGCATCACCTTCCACGAGATCACGCCGACCGCGATCAAGGCCGCCATCGCCGAGCCGCGCGCCATCGACGAGAACCTCGTGCACGCCCAGCAGGCCCGGCGCGTCATCGACCGCCTCGTCGGCTACAAGCTCTCGCCGCTGCTCTGGGCCAAGATCCAGAGCGGCCTGTCCGCCGGCCGCGTGCAGTCCGTCGCCGTGCGCCTGCTCGCCGAGCGCGAGCACGAGATCAAGGACTTCGCCTCCGAGGGCTACTGGACCTTGACCGCCGCCCTCGAGAAGGACGGCGCGCCGCCCGTGTTCGACGCCAAGCTCTCGATCTGGAAGAAGGAGAAGGTCGAGACGACCCGCACCTACGACCTTTTTTCGGAGCAGTACCGCGTCAAGGCGACGACCTTGCGCACCGCCGAGGACATGGACACCGTGTCCAAGACCGTCCAGGGCGGGACGTTCAAGGTGGTCAAGGTCGAGAAGAAGGAGGTGCGCCGCCGCCCGCCGCCCCCGTTCTCGACGTCGACCTTGCAGCAGGCCGCCTCCCAGAAGATGGGCTTCGCGGCCGAGCGCACGATGCGCATCGCCCAGTCCCTCTACGAAGGCGTCGACCTCGGCGGCACGGACCCGGCCGGTCTGATCACCTACATGCGCACGGACTCGTTCTCGATCGCGAAGACCGCGGCCGAGGAATGCGCGGCGTTCGTGAAGGAAACCTACGGCGCGCCCTACGCCCCGGCGGAGTTCCCGACCTACCAGACCAAGTCGCGCGGCGCCCAGGAAGCCCACGAGGCCATCCGGCCGACGAGCGTCCTGCGCACCCCCGACGAGGTCCGCAAGTTCCTCAACCCCGACCAGATCCGGCTCTATGAGCTGATCTGGAAGCGCTTCGTCGCGTCGCAGATGATCGAGGCGACCTACGACACCGCGTCGGCCGACATCGAGAACGGCGACTCCCTGTTCCATTGCACGGGCCGCACGCTCAAGAGCGAGGGCTTCCTGCGCGTCTACCGCGACGCCCCCAAGGGCGACGAGGAAGCCGAGGAGGAGGGCAGCCGCCTGCCCCCGCTGAAGGAAGGCGACGCGTTGAAGCTCGTCGAGCTCAAGCCCGAGGAGCACCGCACCAGCCCGCCCCCGCACTACAACGAGGCGAGCCTCATCCGCGCGATGGAAAAGCACGGCATCGGCCGCCCGTCCACCTACGCGCCGACGATCAAGACCATCGTCGACCGCGGCTACGTGCGCCGGAACATGAAGGACCGCAAGCTCATCCCGACCGAGCTCGGCATCCTCGTGACCGAGAAGCTCAAGGGCCATTTCCCCGACGTCGTCAGCCTGACCTACACCGCCAACGTCGAGGCCCAGCTCGACAAGATCGCCGAGGGCCAGCAGGGCTGGACCGAGGTGGTGAAGTCGTTCTACGCCCCGTTCTCGAAGGCGCTCGTCGCCGCCGAGACCGAGATGGAGGCCTCGCGCATCGAGCCGAAGATGTCCGACGAGCTGTGCCCGATCTGCACGGCGCCCATGCTCATCCGCGAGAGCCGCTTCGGCAAGTACCTGTCCTGCTCGACCTTCCCCAAGTGCAAGGGCAAGATCCAGCTCACGCCCGAGGGCCAGAAGGTCGTCCTCGAGCTGACCGGCGAGAACTGCGACCTGTGCGGCAAGCCGATGGTCATCCGCACCGGCCGCAAGGGCAAGTTCATGGCCTGCTCCGGCTACCCGGAGTGCAAGAACACCTTCTCGCTCGACGCCGACGGCAAGAAGATCGAGGGGTCCAGGCCCCTCCAGACGACCCGCCCGTGCAACAAGTGCCAGAAGCACATGTGGCTGCGCGTCGGCAAACGCGGCTTCTTCCTCACCTGCCCCGGCTACCCCAAGTGCCGCAACTTGAAGCCGGTGTCGAAGGAAGAGGGCGAGAAGCTGCGCGTCGAGGGCGAGGCCATGCGCGCCGCCCAGATCGCCGCCCGCAAGGCCGCCGAGGCGGCGGCCGCCGCCGCCGCGCCGACGGCGCCGAGCTGACGGCCGGGTCATGGCGACCGAAGCGCCTCCGGGGCCGATGCGCCTCCAGTCCGAGCGCTTTCTGACCCATCTGCGCGCGACGCGCAACTACAGCCCGCACACCCTGCGGGCTTACGGCAAGGACCTGGAGGCGTTCGTCGTCAAATACCCCGGCCTGGAGCCGTCCGCCATCGAGCGCGTGCACGTGCGCGCCTTCCTCGCCGACCTCCAGAAGGAGGGGGGGCTGGCCCGTGCCACGATCCTGCGGCGCATGGCGGCCCTGCGCTCCTTCGTCAAATACCTGCGCTCCGCGGGCCTGCTGAAGGGAAACCCGGTCTTCGGCGTGCCGCTGCCCAAGCGGGGCCGCCCCCTGCCCAAGTTCCTGACTGAAAACGAGATGGCGGAGCTGATGTCGGTCCCTTCCGGCCCCGATTCGGCCCAGAGGCTGCGGGACCGCGCCCTCATCGAGCTGATCTACTCCTCGGGCCTGCGCCGCGCCGAGGTCGTCTCCCTCAACTGCGGCGACGTCGACTACATGTCCGGGACCGTCCGCGTCTTCGGCAAGGGCTCCAAGGAGCGCGTCGTCCCTGTCGGCGACGGCGCGCTGAAGGCCCTGCGGGCCTACCTTCAGGGCCGCCGCCACGAGGACGCCGAGCCGATGTTCACCGGCCCCTCGGGAAAGCGCCTGTCCGACGCCGGCCTGGTCTTCATCCTCTCGCGCTGGGTCAAGGCCAGCGCCCTCAAGAAGAAGATCACGCCCCACGTCCTGCGCCACAGCTTCGCCACCCACCTGATGAACCGCGGCTGCGACATCCGCATGGTCCAGGAGATGCTCGGCCACGTCAGCCTGCAGACCACCCAAATCTATACCCACGTCTCCCTCGACCGGATGAAGGAAGTCTACAAGGACTCCCACCCGAGAAGCTCCAAATGAGCATAATGGTGCCAGG
>JAMPYD010000193.1 GCA_023700845.1 Elusimicrobiota bacterium
CCATAGTCTGCGCATGTTAACCTCCGATTTTTGGCTAACCTTGCGAACTCGCAGACACCCGTTAAATCAATTCTCCCTCGAGACCTTGCTTTCCTGGCCCGCACATGCTATCCTGCAGTGCGGGGTAGAGCAGCCCGGTAGCTCGCAAGGCTCATAACCTTGAGGTCGCTGGTTCAAATCCAGCCCCCGCAACCAATTTAACGCTTCGAACCCGTAACGAGAAATGTCGGGACCTGCCCTCAGGCTAACGCCTGGGGGTTTTGTGTTTTCATGGTACACTAGGCGCGTGAGGCACCTGATCGCGGCGCTCCTGCTGTGGCTCGCGGCGCCGGCCGCGGCGGCGGATTGCGCGTCCGCCTACGCGAATTACGAGGCCGACTGGGCCATCACCCGCGCCCAATGGGACGCCGACTGCGCGAAGGGCCTGAAGCCGGCGGAGATCCTGCGCGCCCGCCAGCAGACCTTCATGGCCGAGTGCGCCGCCCATTACCGTCCGTTCCTGGCCAAGGCGCGCCTCGAGGATTGGAACCTCCAGGTGTACTGCGCGCAAGGGGCCGCGGGCGAGGCCAAGCTGTCGGGGATGACCGGCGCGCCGCTGCGCCGGCCGCCGGCCCCGAAGGAGCCGGACATCCCCCTCAACGCGGCGAGACGCTACTACAACTCGGTCGACACGCTGGGGACGGAGGTGCCGAAGAACTGGGACCAATTCCCCGGGGGCATCCTCAACAGCCCCACCTTGCGCAGCTTCATGGGCGTATCGCACGACCTGTACGTGAACCTGGCGATGAGCCCGCCGCTCTGCGCCATGACGCTGCGCAATCTCGCGAACGTGAGCGGCCGCTGCGGCCCCGGCGAGCCCTACATCAGGCTGATCGTCGACAAGGGCTGCACCGGCCGGGTCGCGACGATGCGCGTGACCGACGAGAACGGCCGGGAGATGAAGTGCGCCCAGAGCCGGATCGACGAGATCTATTCCGTCCTGGACGCCGCCTACACCGCGGGCCGGTCCCGGAACGGAAAATGAGGCGCGCCGCTCCCTAGTCCGTCAGGGAGCCGAACTTCCCCGCGTTGAAGTCCTCGACCGCCTGGTTGATCTCGTCGACGCTGTTCATCACGAACGGGCCGTAGTGGACGAGAGGCTCCTCGATCGGAGCCCCGCTGAGGAACAGGGCGATGGAGTCCTCGACCGCCTCGGCGACGACCTCGTCGCCGTCGTTCTTGAAGAGGATGAACTCCCCGGCGGAGGCGGGCTTGCTCCCGTTCGCCTTGACCTTGCCCTGAAGGACGAGCAGCGCGGTGTTGAAGTCCTTCGGCGTGGGCAGGCGCACGGTCCCCCCCGGCTTCAGGCGCAGGTCGAGCATGTGCGCGGGGGTGAAGGTCGACGCCGCGCCCTTCGCGTCCTCGAAAGAGCCGGAGATCACGCGCACGAGGCCCTTGCCCCCGTCGACGGGGACCTCCGCGATGTCCCGGGTCGTCAGGCCCTGGTACTTGGCGGGGGTCAGCTTGTCGCGCCGGGGCAGGTTCACCCAGATCTGGATCATGTGCAGGACGCCGCCGGCCCGCGCGAAGGCCTGCTCGTGATACTCGTTGTGCAGGACGCCGCCGCCGGCCGTCATCCACTGGACCTCGCCGGGACGGATCACGCCCCCGTGGCCCGCGCTGTCGCGGTGGGCGATCGAGCCCTGATAGGCGACGGTCACCGTCTCGAAGCCCCGGTGCGGATGCGTGCCGACGCCCCGCTTGCGCGTCGTGGGCGCGTAGGCCTCGGGCTTCTGGTAGTCGAGGAGGAAGAACGGGCTCATCCGCTTCTCGAAGTCGGTCGCCGACGGGAAGTAGTTGCTCACGTGGAAGCCGTCGCCGACCCAATGCTCCGGCGTCCCCTGGAAGACCCTCTCGATTCCGCGTTTCATAAGACCTCCCCTATTGCTTTCAATTCAAATTATAGTCGTAAAAAAATCACGCCGCCGACACCGACCGTCCGAGCTTCCGGCACAGCCGCCGCAGCTCGTCCTGCTCGGGCGCGGTCAGGGCCGCGAACTGCCGCGCCACCGTCCGCGCGTGCTCCGGGAAGAGGCCGCCGATCGCCTTGCGCCCCTTCTCGGTCAGGCTGACCGTCACGTAGCGCTTGTCGGAGCCGTCGCGGCGGCGCGCCACGAGGCCCCGCTTCTCGAGGCCCGACACGACGGAGGTCACGCTCCCCCCGCTGCGCAGAAGCTTGCCCGCGAGCTCCCCCTGGCAGATCGGGCCGATGTGCAGGAGGACGTCGAGTATGCCGAACTGGCTCGCAGTCAGCCCCTTGCCGGCCAGCTCCCGCTGCAGGGACGCGACGAGGGCCTCCGAGGCGCGCATCACGGTGATCAGCGCGCTCAAGGCCCGGACTTCATCCTGGGTGCCGCGGTATCGTGTCGACATACTTTGATATCGAAATGATAGCAGGAGAGCGCGGCGTTGTCAAGCCCCGGGGCGGGCGGAGAGCTCCGCCTTAGCGGATCTTCCGCATGAAGCGGTCTTTCAGGGAGGACTCGATGAACGTCCCGAGGCCCTTGCCGGCGGCCGCGAGCGTCTTCATCTTGACGATGTTGGCGGGGCCCGCGCTCTGGTTGCTGTAGTTGTAGACCGAGTTGTCGGCGAACTGGACGGTCATGACGTCCTTCGTCGACTCGTAGCGGACGACCTTCGAATCGCCGCTGAGATTCTTGTAACGGATGAACAGCTTGGGCCGCTTGGGGGTTTTCATGCCGTCAGTCTACGATATCCCGGACGTTCAGCGCTTCTTTTTCTCGAGAGCGGCCTTGAACATCTCGGCCATGGGAGACGGGGGCCCGCTCTCCTCCTGGCGCTTGCGCCACTCCTCGGCGCCGGTGTCGCGCGGCAGCTCGAGCGAGATGCGCCGCTCGGAGAGCTTGACCTCCGCGACCTGCACCGAGATCGGTTCGCCGACCTTCTGGCGGTCGAACTGGAAGTCGGGGGCGTCCTCGGTCTTGGACTGGTGGAGGAGGCCGACGACGCCGGGCTCGAGCTGAACGAACAGGCCGTAGGGCTCCTTGCGCGTGATCTTCCCCTCCACGACCTGGCCGGCGGCGTACTTGGACCAAGGGTCCACGACCGGGGGCGCGGCCGGGGTCGCGGGGCGCTCCGTGACCTGCTTGAGCGACAGGGAGATCTTCAGGCGGCCGTCGACGGTCTCGCGCTTGAGGATCTTCACCGCGACGGCCTGGCCGGCGGTCAGGATGTCCGCGGGCGACTCGACGCGCGACCACGCGACCTCGGAGACGTGCAGGAGGCCCTCGACGCCGGGCACGAGCTCGACGAAGGCGCCGAACTTCTCCAGGCGGACGACCTTGCCGGAGACGACCGCGCCGTCGGGGTTCGCCGCGAGGAAGGCGTCGGACGCGCGGGCCTGCTCCTCCTCGAGCAGCTTGCGGCGGGAGACGACGACGTTGCGCCCGTCCTCGCCGAACTCGGTGAGGACGAAGACGAAGGTCTTGCCGACGAACTCCGCGCCGTTCTCGACGCGCTTCACGTCGAGCTGGCTGATGGGGCAGAAGGCGGATTTGCCTTTCACGCTCACGCGGACGCCGCCCTTGCAGACCTCGACGACGCGGCCTTCGACGGGCCGCTTGAGGTCGAACGCCTCCTTGAGGTCCTCGGCGATGTTCTTGTCGGTGGGATTGACGGAGAGGCGGATCTGGTTGTGGCGGACCGAGGTGACGAAGAGGTCGAGGACGTCCCCCGCCTTGACGGAGACGGCGCCCTCGGCGTCGCGGAAGTCGGCGGTGGCGACGACGCCCTCGCGCCCGGGGCCGAGCGCCACCTGGGAGTCCTCGCGTCCCACGGAGAGGAGCTCTCCGCGCACCCTGTCGCCGGGCTCGAAGGTCTTCTCGGCGGCTTGCAGGGATTCGCCCAGCAGGGCGGAGAAGTCTTCCGTCGAGTCTTCGTCGTTCATACCCTGAGATTACGAGATTTCACGGCGCTTGTGAAGGCGTAAGCGCTCCGAATTTATTATAATTACAACGATGAAAATCCACATGTACGAGTTCCGTTCCGAGAAGAAGAAGCTCAAGTGCAGCTGCGGCTGGGAGCGGACGCTGAAGTCCGCGGACGCGAAGGTCGTCGCGAAGACCTTCACGGCTCACCAGGCCGACGCCGCGGCCAAGGCCGCCTAGTCGTACGAGGGGTTGGCCGGGTCGGGCTCGAGGTCCTTGAGGCTGATGTCGAAGCGCACGGCCTCGCCCTTGTGCGTGAAGGCGAAGCAGCCGTTCTTGTTCGCGCTGAAGTTGAAGCCCGCGCCCCACCAGTAGAAGCCCGGAACCTCGCCGACGGTGTTGGCCGGGCTCGCCGGATTCTGATAGACGGTGAGGTCGGCGTTCTCCGCGATCGGCCCCGCGATGTTGCGCGTCTTGTGGCGCCAGCGGATCTGGTCGTCGTCGAGCACGGAGCGGCGGTCGTCCTTGAGCGACTTCAGCTGCTCGGCCGTGTGGTAGAAGATGCGCACCGCGGGATCGCCCAGCACGTCGGCGTAGAAATCCGACTGCCGCGCCGTCGGATAATTCGCGTATTTTTTTTGATAGAGGGCTTCCGGGATCAGAAGGTGGGAATGCCCCATGTCGGGGAAGAAGACGGCGTCGATGTAGTCCTTCGCGTAGGCCGCCTCGATGTGGCGGACGAGGGCCTTGATCATGATCTCGGGCACGGCCACGGGCCCGCCGAAATCGGGCCCGTTGGGGAGCTCGTAGCGGCCCTTGGCGGGATTGAAGTAGGCCCGCGCCTTCAGGCGCTTGTCCGAGGCGTACAGCTTGGCGTAGAGCGCCATCATCTCGGGCATGGTCAGGCCCCAGCGCACGTCGGAGGAGTACAGCTTGGGCTCGGCGTCGGTCTCCGGCGCGCAGGGGAAGGCGGGAGCCGCGGGCGCGGGCCTGGCCGCGGCGGCCTTGGCGTCGGCGGCGCTTTTCTTCGCGCGTCCGGCGGCCGCGCGGACTTCGGCTTCGAGGGCGCCGTCCTGGGCCCGGGCAGATCGG
>JAMPYD010000194.1 GCA_023700845.1 Elusimicrobiota bacterium
CCGACGGCAAGATCGAAACGCTGAAAGCCTCATTCCGTCAATCCGTACGCATGGAAGGGTCCGATGTCGTGCAAACGGTGGAGGGCGACGTGTTGTTTAAAAAGCCCGATCTGTTGCGCTTGACGCATCGGATTCCTGAGCCGCAGACCGTCGTTTCGGACGGCACTTATTTGTGGGTCTACAGGAACAGCACCAACCAGGTCATCCAAACGCGGCTTGAGACCTGGCGCAAGTCCGAGCCTTTGGCCCAAGGGCTTCTTGATTTCGGCAAATCCGCGGACATGCTCACGCGTTACGACACCGCTTTGACCACCGTCTCCGCTCCCGGCGCCGACGGCCATCGTACGTTCACGCTGACGCTCAAGCCGAAAGCGGCGGACAAACAGAAAGGGGGCGATTCCGATTTCGTTCTGACCCTTCGAGCGTCGACCAAAGATTTTTTCCCAGGCGACGCGACCTTGACCGTGGGGCGGGCGTCGATCCGCTCCCGGTTCGAGGATGTGCGCCTCAATCCCGCGATCCCCGCGACGGAGTTCCAGTTCACGCCTCCGCCTGACGCGGACCTTTTCAGATCTCCGGAGCCGAAATAATGACCCTCGACAAAGAGCCCGATCCCCTTCGCCGCATCCCGACCAAGCACACGACCGCCCTGCGCGCCGAGATCGGCCCGATCCTGCGCGCGGCGCGCCTCAAGCGAGGGCAGTCGCTGGAGGCCGTGGCCCAGCAGACGCGCATCTCCAAGCGCTTCCTCGAGGCCCTCGAGGAGAACCGCTTCGAGCAGTTCCCCGCCGTCGTCTATCTGCGCGGCTTTCTCAAGAGCTACTGCGAGCATCTCGACGTCAGCTTCGAGGATATCTGGGGGATGCTGAATTCGGCGGCGCCGGAACCTACGCCCCCCGCCGCCGAATCCCCCGCCGGCGGGCCGGCCGCGGCGAATGCCTCGCCGGCATCGCCGGCGGTCAAGACGCCTCCTCCGGCGCCGAAGCAGGGGCACGCCCCCGCTCCGGCCCACGGGCGCTCGCCCGTCCACGCGCCGGCTGACGCCCACGTCCCGGCGCCGCACGGCGGCGGGTCCGGAGCGACGGGCGCGATCGTGCTGTCCCTGCTGCTGGCCGCCGGGCTGGGCGTGTTCCTGTTCAAAGACCAGAATAAGCCGGCGCCCGAGCCCGCGCAGACGGCCCCCGCGATGATCCAGCCGCTCGAGCGGTCCGTCGAGCCCGCCTTGGTCGTGCGCCTCAAGAACGACGCGTGGCTGAGGGTGTCGGTGGACGGCCAGGTCGTCTTCGAGGGCCGCGCCCCGCGGGACGCCGTGCAGGAGTGGAAGCCGGTCAAGTTCGTGGAGCTGCGCACGACCGAGCCCTCCGCGCTCGAGCTCACGCTCAACGGCCAGCCCGCGCCGCTCGGGGAGCCGGGGCCGGACGGGCAGTACCGGGTCGAGATCCCTTAGCCCATGTCCCTTCCCAACCGCCTGACGATGCTGCGCATCGTCCTGGCGGCCGCGGTGTTCGCCGCCCTGATGACCGATTCGGGGGGCTGGCACCTCGCCGCGCTCTTCATGTTCGTCGCGGCGATCATCACGGACTGGCTCGACGGCTGGCTGGCCCGCCGCATGAAGGCCGTGAGCCCCTTCGGCAAGGTCGCCGACCCCATCGCCGACAAGATCCTCGTCCTCGGCACCTTGCTCGCTTTGGTCAGGATGAAGGAGCTCGAGCTGCCGCTGTGGGCGGTGTTCGTCATCGTCATGCGCGAGCTCGTCATCGGCGGCGTGCGCGTGATCGCGGGCGCGCAGGGCAAGGTGCTGGCGGCCGACCGGTGGGGGAAGATCAAGACCGCGATCCAGCTCGTCGCGATCGCCTTGATGCTCTGCGTCGTCGTCGCGCGCGACCGGGGCCTGGCCGAGCCCTGGATGATCAGGTCGGTGTACCCGCTGACCGTGCTGTGCGCGTTCCTGGCCCTCTCCAGCCTGGCCTCCTACCTGCGCGAGTACCGCGCGATGCTGCAGAAGTCCTGGGAATGAGCGGCTTCGAGTGGTTGGCGACGGGGCTGGGGATAAGCTATATTGCCCCGACAGGACGCGGCCGGAAATGGACCGGCGCGGGCTTTCTCGGGACCGTCGAGGGGCTCGTTCTCTGGCCGCTGCTCCCAGCCGCTTCCGGGCCGTACGCGGCGGTCGTCGTCGCATCGATCGGGGCGGCGTGCTGGATCTGCGGGAAGGCCGAACGTTCGATGAAGACGCACGACGATCCGCGCATCGTGCTCGACGAGATCGTGGGCTTCTGGGTCGCGGCCGCGTGGCTGCCCAGGACGTGGACGGCGGCGCTGCTGGCCTTCGTGCTGTTCCGTTTTTTCGATTCGGTGAAGCTGCCCCCGTATAAGTGGCTGGAACGGCTTCCGGGCGGGGCGGGGGTCGTGATGGACGACGTCGGCGCCGGTATCGTCGCGAACCTGCTCGCACGTTTGATTCTGGCTTACGCTTGAAACATCGGAGAACGACCTGAAGCTCACGAGGACCGCGCTGTTCGCCGTGCTGGCCGCCCTGCTCCGCATGGCCGCTCCCGCCGCCGCCCAGGACACCGGCGGCGCCTTCACGGGGCAGAACCCGTGGGCCGTGGCCGCGCCGACCGCGCCGCCCGTCGCCGTCGCGCCCGCCATGGCGCTGGGCACGCCGCTGTCGGTCTCCGGGGGACCGTGGGTCCCCGCCGAGGTCCTGTTCTTCTCCGCGGGCCGGGTCGTCGCCGACTACGCGTGGCGCGATTCCGTGCGCGCGCGCCGCGGGCACCTCTACACCGCCGCCGACCTGCAGCGCGACGTGCAGGACCTCATGACCTTGGGGCGCTTCACCTCGCTGACTCCCGCCGTCTACGCCATCCCCGGCACCGCCGTCCCCTCGGAGTTCACCTCGATCTCGGTCTCCACCAACCAGGTCCGCGTCGTCTTCGACGTCATCGAGAAGGTCGTCGAGGCCCCGAAGGTCCAGATCGTGACGCCGCCCACCGCCGTCGGCGGCGTGCTGCTCACCCCGACGGCCTGGCGCGGCGCGGGCCGCCACGAGAACCCGGGCATGGCGCTCGACATCAACGCCGCCTATTTCATCGGCCGCCTCTACGGCAAGAATTCCTACCCCGACTCCCCGCGCAAGACGAACTACATCGACCGCATCGGCCTCTGGACCTTGACCGCCGACGGGAAGATGCAGATCCAGTCGGAGTCGAAGGTCCGCCCCGCCGTCGCGGTCGGCGGCCAGGCGATGCTCATGTTCCGCGACTCGCCCCAGCCGACGGTCACCGCCCCCGGGGTCTCGGTCAAGATCGACACGAAGAATACGAAAGTTCTCACCGACGGCTACTTCGTCGCCTCCAAGAAGCTCGGCCCCGTCCGCACCAGCGCCGGCGTCATGCAGGGCACCATCGGCAACCTCGCCGCGAACCTCTCCGAGTTCCTGACGCCCGAGGCCCTGCGCTTCTACACGCGGGACACGCACGGCACGCAGGTCATCTCGCGCACGGTCCCGTTCGCGAGCGCGTTCTACCTGATCAAGCCCGACTACCCCGTCGGCATCGAGGTCATGAAGTTCAACGGCGCCGCGCGCAAGCCGGTGCTGATCAACTTCAAGCTAGGACGCTTCCTGAAGATGAACTTCGACCTCGCCTTGCTCAAGTACCAGGGCGGCTACGACGTCCTCGGCTTCTTCCAGTTCCGCTACAACCACTTTCCGAAGAGGTAGCATGTCGTCCTTCGACGCTCTCCGTCCGCGGCTCGCCGCCGCCAAGCCCGTTCCTCCCGCGCCCGGCCTGCTCGAAACCTCGGTCGCCGTGCTGCTCGCTCCCGGCCCCGCCGGCCTCGAGGTGCTCTTCATCCGCCGCGCCGAGCGCGCGGGGGACCCGTGGTCGGGCCATATCGGCCTTCCCGGAGGCCGCCGCGAGAGCGGCGACGCGGGCCTGCTCGACACCGCCATCCGGGAGACGCGCGAGGAGATCGGCGTGGACCTGGCCCCCGGAGCGCTGCTGGGAGCGCTCGACGACCTGGCGCCCAGCATCCCTTCGGCGCCGCCTTTGATGATCCGCCCCTACGTCTTCGGCGTGAGCCCGCGCCCGCTCGCCGGCACCAGCGATGAGGTCGTCTGCTCCTACTGGGTCCCGCTCGACTCGCTGCACGGTGCCCGCGGCTCGGCCAAGGTCTCGGTGCGAGAGCGGACGCTCGAGGTGCCCTGCTTCCGCCTCCCCGATCTTCCGGAAGGCCTCGTGGTCTGGGGCCTCACCTACCGCATCCTCAACGGGCTGCTCCCCTTGATCTAGCGTCGTGGCCTTCGACGTTCGACTATCCTTAAGGATAGTTGCGCGTCAGGTATAGACCGGGCCTCTCTCTCAGCGGCGGCGGGCGCGAAGGGCGGAGAGGTATTTGGCCGAGGCGGCGTGCGCGGGGTCGAGGCGCACGGCCTCGACGAGGTGCTCCTCCGCGGCGGGCCAGTCCTTGCCCCAGGCCAGCACGGCGAGGTTGAAGCGGGTCTCGGCGAGGGGCTGCAGCTCGAGGGCGCGGCGGTAGCGGCGCTCCGCGCCGGCCGGGTCGCCCAGCTTCTCCCGCGCGACGCCGCCGTGCGTGGCGGCCTCGGCGGCCTGGCGGCGCAGGACGTCGACCACGGCGGGCAAGGCCCGCCAGCGCGCCGCGAGGGCGAGCTTCTCCTCGAACAAGCCGTCGGCGAGGCCGTAGGTCGCCGAGGCCTCGGCCAGGCGCCCGCCGCTGGCCTGGACGTAGCCGAGGAACAGCGGCACGTCGGGGAAGCGCCAGCTCGCCGCCCAGCTCTCGTGCAGGGCGCGTTCCGCCTCGGCGAGGCGGCGGCTCTTCTGGAGATGGACGGCCGAGCGGTAGGCGGCGACGGCGTAGCCCTCGATGAGGTCGGCGGTGAAGAAATCCGGAGCGTCCTCCGAGCGGCGCGCCCCGCGGCGCACGAGCAGCTCGGGGGGGAAGTCCCCCGCCGTCCCGGAATACGCTTGGAGCAAGCCCCGCG
>JAMPYD010000195.1 GCA_023700845.1 Elusimicrobiota bacterium
ATCGACATGGGCGCCCTGCGCCAACGCGCCGCCGCCGCCCGCGCCGCGTCCGCCGCCTCCGGCGCCTCCGCGGCCGCGCCCGCCGCCGCCCCGGCCCCCGAGGTCCGCCCCGAGTCGCCCGAGCCCCGCCTCATGAGCGGCGCCGTGGACATGACCCCGTTCGTGCGCCGCCTCGAGGACACGGGCTTCAAGACCGACACGGTGCGCCTGCTCCTGACCAAGATGACGGTCTCCTTCGCCGCCCCCGACGGCGCGGCCAACGCGCAGTGGCGCTTCATCCGCAAAATCCTCGTCCTGCCCGACAAGCTCAAGCAGCCCGGGACCAACGCGATCAAGTACGCCCTCAACTCCGACGAGGTCGCCACCGTCATCCACGAGATGACCCACGCCGCCAACACCTTGCTCGCCTCGCAGACCGCCCCCAAGGGCTCCGTCGCCTACGAGCACTGGGACGCGGTGGAGACGATCCGCAACGACCTGCGCGCCTCCGCCTACTTCTACCGCTACTCGGGCTTCAAGGCCGACGAGGTCTCCGGCTACTACATGGGCGACGCCATCTCCGAGGTGTTCGACGCCATCGACGAGATCGTCTTCTACAACACCACCCACGCCGCGCCCCCGGGGACCGACCCCGACATGGCGCAGGGCAATTTGCTCCATCCCACCGCGGCCGCCCTCGACGATCAGGGCCGGGCGATGGCCGCCAACGAGAGGCAGGTCTTCGGCCGCGTCACCGTCGTCGAGGATGCGACGCTCGAGGGGGCCGTCATCGGCTGGGAGGAGCGCCCGATGACCAAGACCCAGATGTACAAGAACATCCTCGGCCTCGACCCGCCCAAGGACCGCCCCGAGCTGCTCCGGCGCCTGAACGCCGCCGACAACGAGTGGATGCGAGACGTCAAGCGCCGCACCCTCGAAGCCCGCCGCCGCCTCGCCGCCCGGCCCCGCTGACCTAGCGGGCCGCGTCCTTGCAGTACGCCGGCCTGGGAATCGCCTTGCCGCCCCGGTCGTACAGGGACGTCTTCTCGTCCGGGTTCAGGGGCAGACGCCCGCGCACGGTGGGGCTCAGGTCGCGCACGATCCGGAAGCGCCGCGCGATGAAGCTCCTTCCCCAGCACGCGCTGCCGCCGGGATCGTAGCGCAGGATATGACCGGCGGGCGCTCCGAGAAAGGTCGGCACGCCCGCGTCGGCGTGCTCGGCGTGCGCGAAATCCCCCTCGGAGAACACCTGCCCCGCCGCGCCGGCGTCCTTGGCGCCCGGGCCCCAGATCGGGTGGGTGTGCACCGAGCCGGCCGTCCCCTTGGGCTTGGGCCACGCGCTTGGGCAGCGGTTCATGTCCCCCTCGTTGATCGTCCCGAAGCGTATGCGGCCGTCGGCCTCCTTTATGAGCCAGGCGCAGTACTCGTTTCTCTGCTCGGGGTAGGTGCGCACGAGATCGACGAAGGCGACGGCGGCCTCGTCGAGGGTCGCGTAGGAAGACGGCATCGCGGCGGCGCCGGGCGCCAGGACGCTCAAGAGCATGATCCAGGGGAGCACGGCTTTAGGATAAGCCCGCCTCCGGCCCCTGTCAATGGCGCATTGACGCCTCCCGCCGGCGGGGCTATGCTCTGCCCATGGAGAACGCTCCGCTCCCGGCGCGCCGCCTGATATGGCTGTGGGCCGGCTTCCGCGCCCTGTGGATCACGGCCTTCCCGCTGCTGTGCGGCGCCGGCATGCTCGCCGGCGCGTGGTTCGAGCTCAAGCGCGGCGGCCGCTTCACCGTGGCGGCCGTCAGCTCCCTCGTCGTCGCGTTCCTCTTCCTCGCCCTGGCCTGGACGGCGGCCCGCCACACCTGGCAGGTCATGACGGGGGCCAAGCCCGCGCCCGCCGCCGCGCTCAAAGGCGAGATCCTCTCCACCGTCGCCGTCTTCCTCGCCTGCGCCCTCCTGTTCGCCATCGTCGCGCCCTATTTCTCCGGTCTGTTCCGCCGCAGCCACGAGGGCGCGCTCAAGGCCCGCCTCGCCGACCTGCGCGCCGTCGTCGAGCGCTACCGCGCCGCCCACGGCGGCCAGGCCCCTCCCTCGCTCGAGGACCTGGGCGAGCTCCCCCCGCTGTGGGGCCGCTTCGCCGAGATCCCCCACCCGGCCGCGCCCGCGGCGGTCTTGGTCGACGGCGCGTCGGCCGACACGGGGAAATGGGCGTACGTGATCTCGCCGTCCTCCCCGTCCTTGACCGGCACCGTGTTCATCGACTGCACCCACACCGACTCCAAGGGCTCCGTCTGGAGCTCCTACTAAGTCGGGGTCGTCAGCGTCATTTCCCCTTGCGGCGCACGGCTTCCGGGGCTACACTGGCCGGGTCGCCAGGAGACCCCTCATGAGACCCTCCGCCTTGCTCGCCGCCGCCCTTCTCGCCGCCCTCGCCGCCCCCTCTTTCGCCGGCGCCCCCTCGACCCCCGAGAAAGACCCCGCCGCGCCTCCGCCTTACCAGTTCCCCAAGCACGACTTCACCCAGCGCCCCCATCTGCGGCCCTACGCCCCCCGCGACAAGGCCGCGGCCGGGACGCCGCTGAAGCACGACCAGGCCAAGGCCCTCTCCGGCGCCCTCTTCGACAACTACCAGAACGTCTCCGGGCTGTCCTTGTTCCGCTTCCACACGCGCACCAAGGACGAGCCGGCGATGACCCTCGAGGAGATCACCTGGGCCGACGAGGCGCTGGCCCGCGAGACGAAGCTGTTCGACGAGCTCCAGGCCGAGGTCGACGCGGCCTACAAGGCGGGCATCGAGCGGCGCGCCCCCGTGGAGGGCGACCGGAGCTTCGCCAAAGGAATGATGTTCCTCGGCCGCCTCAAATACATCGGGTCGCGCAAGCCCACCCTCGACGAGCTGCGCCGCGGCGAATACGAGGCCATCTCCTCCATCGGCCTGTCCCTCTCCGTCCTCCTCCGGGACGACTCCGAGCCCGCGGCGCAAACCGACGCCAAGGCGCGCGCGGAGGCCGAGAAGAACCTCGCCGAAAGCCGCGCCGACCTGACCGAATCCCGCAAGCGCATCCTGGCGTTCCGCCAGGAGGACGCCGAGCGCGACGAGCTGCGCAGCTCCAGCATCCTGGACGCGAAGGAGCGGGTCAAGCGCGCGGCCGGCGCCGCCCTCGGCGAGGCCAAGAAAGCCTCCGAGGCCCTCCCCCGCGACGACGCCGCGCCGACCGCCGCGCCCGCGCCCGCCCCGTCGGGCAGGACCGCCGAGCAGATCAGCCGCGAGCTCAACGCCCTGCCCCGCGCGGCCCCCTCGCTCAAGCGCAAGCCGGCCGCGGTCCCGGCCCCCTAGGGGCCGCCCGCGCCGACGGGCTAGTTGGTCAGCGAGTCCAGGTACTCGGAGACGCTCTCCGTCTCCGGTATGCCGCCCCGCCAGTGCGTCGCGCGCAGGTAGTGGCCGCCCTCGCGCAGGCTGGCGTTGTGCCAGGAGAAATACTCGGGATTCTCCGCGCGGAACTCGGGATCGTGAAGCCAGCGCCAGTCCGCCTGCAGGTACTCCCAAAAGCCCAGGACCGACTCCAGGTTCTCCGCGTCGATCGTGCCGGTCGCGTAGGCGAGCTCTTTGAGAGTGCGCGACTCGAAGAGGATCCGCGTGCGCTCGTCGAGCGCCTCGCGTCCGGGCCACTCGAAAGCGCCCTTCCTCGGCACCACGACCACATCCAGTCTCGGGTCAGCCATGAGGCCTCCGAACAGCTGGGGTATTAAGCGCCGCAGGCGGGCGCCGCGACCAGGAGTATAATGCGCGCGCCGGTTTTACGCCAGGCCCTATCTCAACCCCGCGACGAACTCACGGAACTCCTCGGTCCGGCGCACGGCGTCGAACTCCTTGGCGCGCAGCTCCCCTCGGTCGAGCCCCAGCCGCACCGCCGTCCTCAGCCACTGCACCGTCTCCCGCGCGTCGCCCAGGCCCGCCGCCGCCAGCGCCGCCGCGAACGCGGTGTCCGGCCCCGTCTGGTCGTGGAAATTGGTCCGCCCCAGCCTCAGCGCCAGCGCGAAGTCCTTGGCGCGGTACGCCGCGTCCGCGTAGGCGCGCTTGAGCGGCGCGGACATGTCGCCCTCGGGCGCCGCCTTGAATAGCTCGTACGACTCGCCGAAGCGCTCCATCAAATAGAGAAAATACGCGAGGTGCAGGGTCGCCGCGTCGAACGTCAGGCCGGCCTTGGCCTTCTCCCGCAAGGCGCGCGTCACCGCGACCGCCTCCTCGTGCCGTCCTTTATCCCACAGCTCCACGGCGCGCGGCAGCTCGCCCGTGAGCGTCTCGTCGGAATCCGCCGCCGTCATCGACATCGAACGCTTCAGCGCCCGCCCCTCCCCCGCCGCCATGGCCCCGCAGATGAACGCCCCGTAGAACGCCCCGCCCCGGTAGAACCACAGCGCCGCCCCCGCTCCCAGCGCCAGGCCGAGCGCGTGCGCCGCGCGCCGTCCTGTCACGCCCCAGCGAGCGCTCAGCAGGCCGGCGACGAGCTTGCCCCCGTCCATCGGCGAGATCGGCAATAGATTAAAAAGCGAGAACCAGACGTTGACCGCGACCAGCGCCCGCGCCGTCTTGAGCGCCGCCGGCGGAAGGCCCAGCTCGTGGGCGCGCGCGGCGTACAGGACTCCGAGCGATACGGCCGCCAGTCCGAAGCCCGCCGCGCACCCCGCCAGGTCGAGCGCCGCCGTCCTCCACGTCCCGAACCGCGACCCGTCGCGCGGCCGCGTGGCGCCCCCGAAGCCGTGCAGCACGATGTCCGCCCCCTTGCCCCACGCCAGGCACACCGCCGCGTGCCCGAGCTCGTGGACCAGCACCGAGAAGCCGATCACCGCCGACCACATCACCGTCTCCCGCGCCGACCCGCGGCCGAGCGACACGCCGAACAGCCCGACCATCAGCCAGAAGAACGGCTCGGCGCTCACCGTGACCTTGCCGCCCGGCCACCGGACGCCGCCGCGCGCCGTCCCCATCAGCGCAGCAAC
>JAMPYD010000196.1 GCA_023700845.1 Elusimicrobiota bacterium
AGCAAGAACGAAGCGATCTGGGCCACCGGCCGCCGCAAAACCTCCGTCGCGCAGTGCCGCCTGCTGCCGAAGGGCGAGGGTAAAGTCACCGTCAACAAGAAGCCCGTCGAGGCGTACTTCCACGGCCTTCCCCACCAGGTTCGGGACGTCACCGAGCCGATCTCGATCATCGAGGCCGCCAAGAACCACGACTTCATCGTCAAGGTCGTCGGCGGCGGCATCTCCGGCCAGGCCGGAGCCGCCCGTCACGCCATCTCCCGCGCCCTCGTCAAGCTCGACGAGAAGCACAAGAAGGCCCTTCGCGCCGCCGGCTTCCTGACCCGCGACCCCCGCATGGTCGAGCGCAAGAAGCCCGGTCAGCCGAAAGCCCGCAAGCGCTTCCAGTTCTCGAAGCGTTGATCGGTCCGTCTCCCATGGAGACGATCAAAATACGAGGTCTGGCCCGTCTCGCCGGTGGCATTTTTGCCTGGTGGGGCGGGCTGGCCGCTTTCAAGGGGGTCTACGACCTCCTGGGCGGCGAGCCGGAAGCCAACCAGTACGCCCCGCAGGCCTGGGCCTTCGTCACGCGGGCCCAGTGGGGCCGTTTCGCGCTGTTTGAGCTCGTTTACGGCCTGTCCTGCCTCGCGTTGGCCTGGTACTGCCTGCGCTGGTCCCGCCGCCTGCCGGAGACCGTCCGGCGCCCCCGGCGCGAGCCGGAATTCGATCTGTTCGGCCGGCCATGATCCGGGTCGGCTGCGCCGGCTATCCCGTCGGGCGGGACCGCTATTGGCGCTCCTTGTCCTTCGTCGAGACCGATACCGGCAAGGGTCTGCCCCGGCTCGAGACCTTGGCCGCCTGGAGGGCGGACATCCCGGCGGGGGGCGAAGCGGCCCTGCAGGCGCTGCGCTCGATCACGCACGGACCCGACGACCGCGGGTTTCCGCCCTGCGGGCGGAAAATCCCTAAGAGCCGCCAGGCCCTGTGCGGCGGCTTTCGCGAGAGCATGGAGGTCCATGAGGCCTGGATGGCCACAAAGGCCGCGGCCGAGGCTCTGGGCGCCCGGACCGTCGTTTTCGAGACCCCCGCGTCCTTCCAGCCCGGCGCCGACCGCTTGCGGGACATGTACCGGTTCTTCAAGAACGCCGCGCGGGGCAGGCTGGCCTTCGTCTGGCATCCCCGGGGAAGCGAATGGTCCCGCCTCGAGGACAAGGTGTGCGCGGACCTGGGCCTGATCCGGGCCTTCGACCCCCTGAAGCAGCCTCCGCCCGCGAAGGGGGCCTTTCTGTACATGCGCCCGTTCATCGCGCGCATGGGGGTGCTGGGTGTGGACAATATGGCCACAATCTCGTCGGCCGCCGCCGACGTTCCGGCCTATATCGCCTTCTCCCATCGCGCCTCCTTCCGCGACGCCGAGCGGCTCAAGGAGCTGCTCGGGGCCAAGAGGACGAAATGAGCCTCTGGTCCGAGATCCGCGTGGCCTGGCAGGCCTTCAAGACCCGCCGCAAGATGAACCGGCAGTTCGGCAAGCGCGAGGACCCGTTCTCCTACGCGACCACCCCTTACGAAGCCGCCCGCCTGGCCGCGATGGACGCCGCCCTCGGCGCCGCTCCTCTCGGCCCGGTGCTCGAGGCCGGCTGCGCCGAGGGGCACTTCACCGAAACCTTGGCCCGCCGGTCGTCCCGGGTCCTGGCCCTGGACATCTCGGCCGTGGCGCTCGAGCGGGCCCGGCGGCGCGCGCCGCGGGCGGTCCCGGTCGAGGCCGACCTCATGACCTGGGAGCCCCGCGACGAGGCGCCGTTCGACGCGATCGTCATCGGCGACGTCCTGTACTACCTCGACCGCCCGGGCGTTTCGGCCGAGTTCGCGGCGCTGTTTCCCCGGATCGCGTCGTGGCTCAGGCCCGGCGGGCGCCTGCTGCTGGCGCACGGCTTCTCCAGCGAAAAGGAGCTGGCCCACCGGCGCTCGTTTCGCGAGCGCTTCGAGGCCGCCGGCCTGCGTCTCGTGTCGGAGGCGGTTCCCGACGCGGACCGCGGCGGCGTGCGCTGCCTGCTGTCGGCCCTCGAGAAAATTTAATACACTTGCGCTCCGATGAGGAGAAGCGCGGCGGAAAGCCTGAAGGGGCAGACGGAAACGCTCGTGGCGGCGGCGACGGCGGCCGCGGCCTGGTTCCGGCGTCCCGCGCCCTCGGCGCTGTCGGCCGCGCGCACCGCGCGCCTGCGCGCGCTGGGCTGGAGGGAGGCCGCGGTGCTCGCCAATAAAAGCCTCCGGGGCTTCCCGAAATCCGACGCCGCCGATGCGTCCTTCGCGCTGCGCGAGGCGGTCGAGCACGCGGCCCAGGCGGTATCAGAAGCCGCGCGGTTTAGCGTGGAGCCCGACGACGGCCTGCTCAGGACCGCCGAGGCCCTGCGCGAATCGGCCAAGGCGCTCGCCGCCGCCGCCTCGGGGCGGGGCAAGGCGAAGGCCGAGGCGCTCGTCCTCGCCAAAAAATGGGCGGGGGAGGCGGAGCGCCTGCGCCGGCTGACGCGCTCCGACGCGCACGAGGATCCTTCCCTGACGAACGCGCTCAAGCGCGAGACCGTGTCCACGCGGCTGTCCAACTCCGCCGAGGCGGTGCAGCAGGCCTGCGACGCGCTGTCCGGAGGCCTCGTCGAATGAATCGCGCCCGCCTGCTCCTGATCGCCGCGCTCTGCCTCGCGACGCGCGCGCCGGCCGCGGAGACGATCAAGATCCGCGTCTATCACACCAACGACATCCACGGCTGGATTCTGCCGCGTCCGGACAAGTTCCAGAAGGAGCGCCTCATCGGCGGCGGCGCCGCGCTCGCCGCCCTGATCGCCAAGGAGACCGGCCCGAAGCTCGTCCTCGACGCGGGCGACTGGTGGCAGGGCACGCCCGAGGGGAACCTGACCAAGGGCGAGGCCGTCGCCGACATGTTCAACGCGGTCGGCTACGACGCGATCGTGATCGGCAATCACGAGTACGACGACGGCGGGGACGCCCTGCGGTCCTTGATCGGGAAGATGAAGATGCCGGTTCTGTCCGCCAACACCTTCGGCGCGGACAACAAGCCCGTCCCGTGGGTCCAGCCCTGGATCGTCAAGGAGGTCGCCGGCGTCAAGGTCGGCATCTTCGGCCTGACGACCTCGAACATGCATCGCCTGGCCTTCCCGAAGAACATCCTGGGCCTCGACTTCCGGAATGAAGTGCAGACCGCGCGCAGCGCGGTTGCGGCGCTCAAGCGGATGGGGGCGACCGTGATCATCGCGGTCACCCATGTCGGCGTCGAGACGGAGAATTCGAAGTTCGAGGGCGATCAGACGATCGCGCGAGAGGTCCCCGGAATCGACCTGATCGTCGGCGGGCACTCCCATACCTTCCTCTCGCGCCCGATCCGGGGCGAGAACGGGACCATGATCGTGCAGGCGGGGCATTACCTGATCAAGGCGGGGCGGGCGGAGCTCGAGATCGACCCGGCGACGAAGAGGGTGGTTTCCTCGTCGGACGAGCTCCTCGACCTGTGGCCCGACCGCGTCGGGGAGGACCCCGGGGTGAAGGCGGTCATCGCCCGTCACTCGGAGACCGTCGGGAAAATTTTCGAGATCGTCGTCGCGACGGCGCCCGCCTTCATGGGCCGGGAGCCCGACCGGGAGAACGCTCTCGGCGGCTGGATGACGGACTGCTATCGCGAGACCTTCGGCGTCGACGCGGCGCTGCAGAACGGCGGCGGCATCCGCGCCGAGATTCAGGCCGGCCCGGTTACCTTGCGCGACATCTTCAACGTGATGCCGTTCGACAACATCGTGATCAAGCTGGCCATGAAAGGCTCCGACCTGCGGGCGGTGTTCGACCACGGCGTCGGCATGGGGCGCATGGCGCAGATCTCCGGCGCGAACGTCGAGTACTACCGGCCGAAGCCCGCCGGCGAGCGCCTCGCCGCGGTCTCCGTCGGGGGCGCGCCTCTCGACGACGCCAAGCTCTACACGATCGCCACTTTGGATTTCCTGACGAGCGGAGGGGACGGCTTCTCCGTCTTCGACCGCTTCGTCTCGTCGGAGACGACGGGCGCGCGCGCGCGCGACGTGCTGGGCGCCTGCGCCCGGAAGCAAGGCGTTATTTCCGCGCCCGCCCCCGGGCGCCTCAAGCTGAGGGAGAACTGACATGGTGTTCAAGGACGCCCGGGCGAAAGTCGAGAAAGGCTGGACCACCGCCAAGAAGCTTCTCGCCATGATGAGCGTGTGGGGGCTTTTCTTCAGCCTCATCACCATCGGCCGCCTGTCCGTGGCCTTCGACTACGACGACACCTTGGTCGACGCCTCCAAGGCCTACGAGAAGGCCTCCGGCGCCGCCGTCTCGCGCGAGGGCCCGGCCTTCTGGGCCGCGCTCAACAACGCCTACGACGTCGAGTCGGTCAAGATCGTCCCCTTCGCGCTGGCCTGCGCCCTGCGCGGCCTGGGATTCCGGGTCATGATCATGGCGGAGCGCCAGGGGGCCGACGGCGACGCCCTGAAGAAGGAGTGGCGCAAGCTGTCGCCGCGCTCCTTCATCTTCACCCCCGACCCCACGGCCAAGCACCTGCACATGCAGGAGGGCCACTTCGTCGCCTTCTTCGGCGACAGCGACCAGGACATGCTCGAGGCCAAGAAGGTCAACGTCCTCGCGGTCCGCATCAAGCGCGGCAAGCGCGCGGTCAAGCACGACGCCTACTCCCCCGGGAAGATGGGCGAAACCGTCATTCCCCTGTCCCAGTTCTAGCGGGTCGTTGGTGGCGCCACGTTGGTGGTGCCAGGCCTACCGGTATTTGCGTAAGTCGGTTCGCCCGGGCACGGTTACGCAAATACCGGTAGGCCTGGCACCAATAGGCATTGACAGGCACCGGTTCATGGGGTAGAATTCCAGACGAAGCCCGGAGACCGGGAAGTGTGGCCAAATTGGCCACAAATGGAGACAAAATGGCATCCCCTTTGCGCCGTCCGCTGCTCGCAGGAAACT
>JAMPYD010000197.1 GCA_023700845.1 Elusimicrobiota bacterium
CGCTCGAGCGCGCGTCCGGACCGGGCCGCGTCGCGGCCGCGGGCGCGGACCTCCCGGTCATCGTCGGGCCGTGACGAGGAAGCCCAGCACCGCCCCGTAAAGGGTGCTGACGTAGGGATTCGAGGTCAGCGGGCAGGTCCCCGTGACGCAGCCCACGAGGCGGTAATAGGCGTAGCCCGCGACGGCGCCGAGCAGGGCGCCCCAGGCCTCCTGGGGCAGGACGGCGAAGAGCGTTCTCATAGGGAATCTCTCAGAGTATCCGGTCGATGTGCGACTTCAGCGCCGCCTTGGACATCACGCCGGTCGTGCGGTCAACCAGCGCGCCGCCCTTGAAGAACATCATCGTCGGGATCGCCGAGATGCCGAGCGCCTCGGACGCGGCCGGGTTCTCGTCGGTGTTGAGCTTGCCGATCTTGACGCGGCCCGCGTACTCGGCGGCCAGCTCCTCGACGACGGGGCCGAGCATACGGCACGGCCCGCACCAGGGCGCCCAGAAGTCGACGACGACGGGGATCGGGCTGTTGAGGACCTCCTTCTTGAAGTTCGAGTCCGTGATTTCGATATGGCTCATGTTCGCGCCTCCTCTCTCTACGTTGGATGCGCGAGCGTCCAAAAGGATTCGGAGCTAGGAGGCGACTTCCCTGAACCGGGAGGCGGGGAATTGCGCCGGGACGGGAGAGGGGTCCGGCGTCAGCTCCAAGGTGATCCAGTAGAGCAGGACCCAGCTCACGCGCCTGCGGTACTCCGCGTCGTAGGCCGGGCTGTAGGCGTTCTCGCCGTAGAAGAACATCCACGAGTCGCACAGGTAGTACAGGACGCGGTGGACGACGTGGGGGTCGAGCAGGAGGAGCAGGGCGGCGTAGGCGAGCTTGCGCGGCGTCAGGCGGAAGGACACGGCCTGGAAGTGCCGGCGGTCGCGAACGCCGGTGAGGCGGTAGTCCTCGGTCCGGTCCTCGACGCTCTGCACGGTGAACCATCTCCGGCACTCCGCGAGAGGGCCCTCGTCGACGAAGGGGTAGTGGCCGGAGTACATCTTGTCCATGAAATAGGCGTGCCAGTAGAACTTCCAGTTCCGGGGCCGGCGGGTCTGGTGCAGGCAGGAGAGGAAGACGCGCCGGGCGGGCGAGCGCTCGTCGAGCAGCCGGGCGGCGAGCAGGCACATGTCGGAGTAGATGCGGCGCTGCTTCTCGACGTCGTTGCGGTCCTCCATGCTGACGTAGTGCTCGACGGTGTCCATGAAGGTGACGGCGTCGAAGCGGCCGAAGAGGCGGGCCTGGAGCCCGGGGTCGACGAGGATGTCCTTCCAGTTCGTGGTGTGCACCTCGAGGCCGTACTCCCGGCGCGCGTAGTCGGCCTGCTCGGGGGTCAGGTTGATGCCCACCGCCTCGCAGCCGATCACGTCGCGGCAGTACCTCAGCCAATCGCCGTAGCCGCAGCCGACGTCGCAGATCGCCATGCCTTTCTTCAGCCCGAGGCGCGCGGCCATGTGCTCGTATTTCGCGCGCTGGGAGAGGCCGTCGCCGACCGCCAGGTTGAAGCCGAGGTCGCGCCCGGCCCCGGCGGTCCCGTCGTACATGTTGTGGATCCACTGATAGTTGCGGCGCACGCGCAGCTGCGAGTCGAACAGCAGGGATTTCCCGAATATCCAGAAGAGGACGTCGTCGCACAGGAGCGCGGCGAGACAGAACAGGGCGCCCCATGGGCCCGCGGCCCAGGCGAGCGCGGCCGAGGCGAGCAGGAGCCCCCACCAGACGACGGTGTTCCGGTCGACGGCGTTGATCAAGGCGGCGGCGCGCGTGTTGTCTTTCGCCATGAGGCCGTGCGGCGCAACGCAGCGGCCATCGCGGGCCGCGTGGCAGATTTGATGCGATCGTCAAAAAAAGAACACCGGTTCAAAACCGACGGGGAGGACGGGATCATGGCGAAATTAATGACGAGGCCGGCGCCCGTGCGCATAGCCGCGGGGGGAGTGGAATTGAAGGGCGACCTGCAGGTGCCGCCGGGCGCCCGGGGCGTGGTGCTGTTCGCGCACGGCAGCGGGAGCAGCCGCCTGAGCCCGCGCAACCGCTTCGTCGCCGAGGCGCTGAACCTGCGCGGCCTGGGCACTTTGCTCATCGACCTTCTGACGCCGTCCGAGGACGCCGACGAGGCCGCCTCGCGCGGCCTCCGCTTCGACATCCCGCTGCTCGCCCGCCGCCTCGAGGCGGTGTCGGACTGGCTGAAGCGTCGGCCGGAGACGCGCCGTCTGCCGCTCGGGTATTTCGGGGCGAGCACCGGGGCCGCCGCCGCGCTGACCGCCGCGGCCGGCCGGCCGGGGGATATCTTCGCCGTGGTCTCGCGCGGAGGGCGCCCCGATCTGGCGCTGGAGCATCTGGCGCGGGTCAAGGCGCCGACCTTGCTGATCGTCGGCGAGGGCGATCCCGAGGTCATCGGCATGAACGAGGCGGCCGCGAGCCTGATGAAGTCGGAGCGCCGGCTCGAGATCGTGCCGGAGGCGACGCACCTGTTCGAGGAGCCCGGGGCGCTGGAGTCGGTGGCGCGCCTGGCCGGCGACTGGTTCCTGTCCCGGCTTCCGGCCGAATCGTTGCGCCGTACCTGATCGGCCGGGCTTCGGCGCGGGGCTCGTGGGCGAGCCCCATGACAGCCGCACCGGCCGACGGAGGGCGGGACGAACGACGGTTCGTCCCGCTTTCTTTTTTGTTCGGAGCGGGGGTTGTTTCGTTGCGACGATCAGGACATGAAGCGATTCCCGCCGAGACGCATGCTCGTCGCCGCCGACCTGTCGGCGCCCGCGCTGTCGGCGCTCGCCGCCGCCAAGGCGCTGGCTCTGCGTTGGGGGTCCGCGCTCGAGATCGTGCACGTCCAGCACCCGCCGATGCTCTCCGCCTGGGTCGGCCTCGAGGGCATGCCCGCGAGCGTGCCGACGGCGGAGCGGGAGCCGCGGCGCATGGTCGAGGAGAGGCTGCGCGGGGCCGCCGCGGGATTCCCGTCGTCGCGCCTGAAGCTGCGCACGATCCACGGCTGGCCGCCGGCGGCGCTGCAGGAGCTGGCGCGGCCGGAGCGGGCGGACCTGCTGGTGATGGGCACCCACGGCTACGGCGGGCTCGACCGCGCGCTCACCGGCTCGGTCGCGGAGGGGCTCATCCGCCGCGCGACGATCCCCGTCCTCGTGGTGCCCGAGAGGAAGCGCGTCGCCGGCGGCGCGCGCGTGCTCGCGCCGTGGAACGGACGGCCGTACGCGACCCGCGCCCTGCGCTGGGCGCGGGAGATCGCGCGCGGCCTGGGCTCGACGATGGACGTCCTCTACGTCGACGAGGGGGGCAAGGCGCTGCAGGACGACGCCGTCATGGGCCGACGGCTCCTGGCCGCCCTGGGCACCGGGCCCGATTGGACTTTGCGCAAGAGCTCGGGCGACGCCCGCGCGCGGATCGTCGCGGAGGCGAACTCCGGGCGCTTCGAGCTGCTGGTGCTGTCCGCGCACCGCCGCCGCTTCGCCTCCGATTTCGTGCTGGGCTCGACGGCGGAGAGGGCGCTGCGGCATACGGAGATTCCCATCCTGGCGGTGCCCTCGGGGCGCGTCCGCGCCCGGCTCATGCGCCGCCTGGGCGCGCGTGTCGGCGCGCGGCTCTACTAGCATGAAGCTGACGAGCGCGGCGTTTCGCGACGGGGCGGCGATTCCCGCCAAGCACGCCTGCGACGGACAGGACGTCTCGCCGCCGCTGTCGTGGTCCGGGGCTCCCGCGGCGGCCGCCGCGTGGGCCCTGATCATGGACGATCCGGACGCGCCCCCGGGGACCTGGGTCCACTGGGTGCTGTACGACCTTCCCGCGGGCTCGACGGGCCTCCCCGAGGGGTTTCCCAAGGACGAGCGCCCCGAAGGGGGAGGGGCGCACGGCGCGTGCTGGGGCGTCGACGAGTTCTCGCGCGTCGGCTATCACGGCCCCTGCCCGCCGCCCGGCCGCCCGCACCGCTACGTCTTCACGCTCTACGCCCTCGACGCGCCCACGGGGCTGCCGCCGCGGCGGACCAAGGCCGACTTGGTCCGGGCGATGGAGGGGCGCGTCCTGGCGAAAGCCTCCTTGACCGGCCTTTACGGCCGGAAGGCGTGAGACGGGCCGTATCGTTGCAACATTCGTAACAATTCCGTTTTAAGGAGACAAGACATGGCGATCACGATGAGGCGCAAGCACGCGAAACCCGCGACGGCGATGCTGGCCGTCGAATTTCCCCGGCAGGGCGAGACGATCACGTCCACCGATTACACGGTCCGGGTTTTCGCGCCGCAGACGGCGAAGAAGGTCGGCATCTCGATCGATCAGGGGCCTTGGAAGTCCTGCCGCTCCGCGGTGGGCTACTGGTGGTACGACTGGTCGGGCTTCGAGAGCGGCGAGCATCAGATCGTCGTTTCCATGGAGAGCGAACAGGGCGCGCGCATACTGTCCGAGCCGCATGAATTCATCGTGGACCTCGCCGCCAAGCCCGTAACGATCTAGGAGGCCCCATGGGCACCACCGCCGCGGCGGTGCGCCTCGTCCGGTGGTTCGAGGACATCTCGATCGAGGACGTCCCCTCGGTGGGGGGTAAGAACGCGTCGCTCGGCGAGATGTACCGCGCCTTGTCCCCCAAGGGGGTGCCGGTGCCCAACGGCTTCGCGATCACGGCGGAGGCCTACCGCCGCTTCACCGGGCCGCTCGGCCTCGGGGGGGCGGCGCGGCGCGGCGCGGACGCGCGCCGCGCGATCCTGGGCGCCGCGCTGCCCGCCGATTTGGAGGAGGCCGTCGTCTCGGCCTACGCCCGCCTGGGCGGCGGGGCGGACGCGGCCGTCGCCGTGCGCAGCAGCGCCACCGCCGAGGATCTTCCCGAGGCGAGCTTCGCCGGCCAGCAGGAGAGCTTTCTCAACGTCAGGGGACGGGCGGCGCTGCTCGACGCCTGCCGCCGCTGCTTCGCTTCCCTGTATACGGACCGC
>JAMPYD010000198.1 GCA_023700845.1 Elusimicrobiota bacterium
CGGGCGCCCGCCCGCGGCGGCCGGCCTTTTTTTTGTCACCGGACATTCCAATTTTTTTCTCCTTTTGTCCGTAGGCGCGCCGCCGGCCGAGGCCTATAATCACGCCAAGGCGTCTCAACCGGGAGGCATGCAGCCATGAACACGAGACCGACGCGGGTCCTCATCATCGAGGGAGATTCGGACGACGACGCGCTCATCTCCTCCTACCTGGCGCCCGCCCCGGGCTCCGGCGAGAACATGGTCCTCGCGCACGCGTCCCGGCTGTCCACGGCCTGCCAGCTCCTCGCGCGGCAGCCCTTCGACGCCGCGCTGCTCGACCTCGCCCTGCCGCAGACGACCGGCCTCGACGGCCTGCTCAAGGTGACCGCCCTGAAGCCCTCGCTGCCGGTCATCGTCCTCAGCGGCAAGCGCGACGAGTCGCTCGCCGCGCGGGCGCTGCAGCTCGGCGCGCAGGACTACTTCATCAAGGGGTCCTCCGACTGCCTCATGCTCAAGCGCGCCGTCCGCTACGCCATCGAGAGGAAGCGCCTGACGACGGAGCTCGAGGCGCTGCTCGCCGCCGACGCCTCCCCCAAGCTGGTGCTCGACTCCCGCAACGTCGTCCGCTTCGCCAATCCCTCCGTGGAGCCCCTGCTGGGGCGCGGGCCGCGGGAGCTGATCGACAAGCCCTTCGGGCGGGACGTGCCCCTGCGGGACTCCGAGCTGGTCGTCCCCCTCGCCGGCGCGCGCGAGAGGCGCCTGAGGCTGCACGTCAGCCCGATCGCCTGGCACGGGGAGCCGGCGAGGCTGGTCTCGCTGGCCGACGCCGCGCCGCGGCGGGAGCCCAGCCCCCTCGAGTCGGATCCCGACGACGACCTGAGCGTCGTCGAGGCCCGGAACCACTTCCTGAGCCGCATCTCCCACGAGCTGCGCAACACGCTCGCCACCATGAAGACCGCGGCCTACTGCCTGAAGGACGACTCGGAGGAGAAGCTCACGCCGAGCCAGGCCCAGATGGTCGACATGATCTCCCGGAACATCGACCGCCAGGCCCGGATCGTCGAGAATATCCTCGATTTGGCGCGCCTGCGGTCCGGGACGCTCAAGATCCGCCTCCAGCAGGCGGACGCGTCGGCGATCATCGCGGACCTCGCGGAGGAATACCGCATGTCGCGCGGCGAGCACAAGCTCCGGGTCAGCGTCGACGGCGGCCTGCCGAGCATCGCCTGCGATCCCGACCTGATCGCCCAGGTCCTGCGAAATCTCCTCGACAACGCGGCGCGCTACGCGAAGGAGACGATCGCGATCTCGGCGTCGAGGTCGGACGGCGGCGGCATCACCGTCAGCGTGACCGACGACGGGTCCGGGATCCCCGAGGACCGCCTCGGAGGGCTCTTCACCCGCTTCCACCGGCTCGACGAGCCGGCGAACGGAGGAGCCCGCAAGGGCACGGGCCTGGGCCTGGCGATCTGCCGGGAGATCATCGAGGGCCATCACGGGAGGATTCGGGCCGAAAACGCGGCCGGCTCGGGGGCTCGCTTCAGCTTCGAGCTCCCGCTGACCGCCGCCCCGGAGACGCCCGCCGCGAGGGCCCCCGCCGAGCCCGGGGCGAGGTCATATCTGCTTCACAAATGATTGACGGCCCCGCGATGGCCCGCCGCCGGGGGCGCCGCCTATAATGTCTCATGGCTCGCGAGCGAAAATCGCCGGACGGGGCGCGGCCGATCGCCAGGGCGAAGGTCATGGTCGCCGAGCCCCCCCACCTGTGCCGCGTGCAGAGCGCGACGCGCGCGCTGTGCCGCTCGGCCGGGTTCAGCGAATCCGCCGTCTTCCAGGCCGTGATCGGCGTCACGGATTTCGCCTACGGGCAGTACCTCGGGAGCGACCGGCCCGTGGACATCGACCTCTCCGCGCTGAGGCACCCGGACGGACTGGAGCTGCGCGCGGAGATCGCGGGACCGGAGGCTCCGGCCCGGGTCAGCTTCCCGTTCGCCCTATGAGCCCGATCCTCCATGGCCGCAGGCTGGCCGTCCGAAGGCTCAACGAGGCCCTCGTCGAGGAGATCGTCCGGGCGCACCGCGGGCCGGGGCTTCCGGCGCGGGAGCAGCGGCACGCCGATCTTATCGCAGAGCGGATCGTCCGGCTGGGCGGAGCGCCGGACTACTCTTCCTTGCGCGGGGCGCTGCGCGGCCTGGCGCGCGGGGCGCGGCGCGAGACAACGCGAGCTTGACGCGGGAGCGGAGCTCGGTCAGCGAAAACGGCTTGACGAGATAATCGGTCGCGCCGAGACGGGATCCCAGCGCGAGGTCGGACGGCCGGCGCCGGCCGCTCACGAGGATGACGGGAACCGCGCTCTCCTGGCGAAGCATCGCGAGAAAGTCGAGCCCGCTCATCCCCGGCAGCACGACGTCGAGCAGGACCAGGTCGGGACGCCAGCGGCGGAAAATATCGAGGGCGGTGTCGGCGTCACGGACGCGGCGCACGCGCAGCCCTTCCCGCGCGAGGGCGAGCTCGAAGAGACGGGCGAGATCGGCCTCGTCCTCGACGAGCAAAATCTTATCGTTGGATGACATATAACAATAGTTACATATCGACGGCCTCGGGTCAAGCCCCCCGGCCGCCGCGTCAGCGCGCGAGCTTGTAGCCGAAGTTCGGCACGGTCTCGATCAGCGCCCCCGCCTCGCCCAGCTTCCGGCGCAGGCGCGCGATGTGCTGATCGACGGTCCGCGTGTCGAGCTCCAGGCCCGCGTCGTGCTCCCAGACCAGCTGGAGGAGGCTGTCGCGGGAGAGCACCTTGCCGTCGGCCTCGAGGAGCAGGGTCAGGACCCGGAACTCCTTGGTCGCCAGGCGCACCGGCCGGCCCTTGACCTTGACCTCGTGGCGGGCGAAATCCACGTGCAGCGCGCCGACGTCCGCCGTCCCCCCGCGCCGGGACGCGGCGGGCTTGCGCAGCCGGGCGGCGACGCGCGCCAGGAGCTCGTCCAGGCTGAACGGCTTGACGACGTAGTCGTCCGCGCCGAGCTTGAGGCCCAGGACCCGGTCGATCTCGGCGTGCTTGGCGCTCAGCAGGATGACGGGGACGTCGCTCTCCCGGCGCAGGGCGCGCAGGAACTCGAGGCCGTCCATCCCCGGCAGCATGACGTCCAGGATGAGGAGGTCCGGCTCGGACTTGCGCAGCTGCTTGAGGCCCGCCTCGGCGCTGGGCGCGGACGCGACCCGGTAGCCGGCCTTCTCCAGGTTGTGGCGAAGCAGGCGGACCAGGTCCTTCTCGTCGTCGATCACCAGGATGCGCGCCATCCCGGCGATTTTACAAAAGCGGGCGGCCGGTTATCCACGGTCATCCGCGGAGCGCGCGGCTTAAAAGGTCCAGGAGAGGGAGCCGTCGGCGCGGCGGCTGATGTAGGTCGGCGACTCGGAGTACTGGCCGCCGACGCGCAGCGAGAGGTCGTCGAGCAGGTTCAGCCCGAGGGCGCCCCGCACGGCGTGAACTCGGCGGGAGCCTTCCTGCTGAAGGCCGTAGCCGCCCTCGTATTGGAGCTGCGCCTCCGCCCGGGCCCGGCCCGTGCGCGGGTTGACCTCGCCGAACAGGTCGTTGAGGGTGAGCAGGCCCGAGTACTGGTTGATCCGCCGCGGCGTGTAGTAGTCCGGCCGGCTGGAATTCGACTCGCCGTGGTAGTAGGCGGCGCCGACGGCGATCCGCTCGGAGAACCGCTTCGTCAGGCGCAGGCGGACGTCGTGCTGGCGGTTCGAGTCGTTGTAGCGGCTTTGGTCGTAGTCCGCGTTGACCCTCCAGTTGAGGGCCGGATCCCACGCGGCCCCGGCGCCGTTCGAGTGGAATTTCCGCGAGCGCCGTATGCCGGCCGCGGTCTCCACGTTGCCCAGGCCGTCGCGCAGCGTGAGACGCAGGGCGGGAATCGCCTGCCAGGACGCGGCGAGGCCGTAGTTGTCGGCGAAGCCCGTCGCTCCCCAAGAGAAGTCGCGGCGGGCGTAGAAGCCGTCGAGCTCCACCCCGGGCAGGGCGAACCAGCGCGCCTGGACGCCGCCTTCCCGGCTGCGGATGAGCGGGAGCGGCGCCGCCGGGTCGCGCCGGTCGGAGTACTCCCCCTGCCCCACCCAGCCCTCGAGCCGGACGGACTTGAGCACCCCGCCTCCGCGCAGCAGCGCCTTCGAGATCTCGTTGCGGTCGCTGTCCGTGAAGGTCTGGACCTCCGCCGAGGCGACCGGGGCGGCCGCGTGCTCCGCCTGCGCGAGCCGCTGCTTGCTGAGCTCCCCCGCGGGCCCGTCCTTGTCGGCCTCCAGCTCCGCCGCCTGCGCGAAGAGGTTGCGCGCGTAGGAAATGTCCCCCCCGCGCTGCAGCACGACCGCCCTGTCGGCCAGGACGCGCGGCTCTTCGACGCCCATCGCCTTCAGCTCGTCGAAGACCGCGTCCGCCCGCCCCAGCTGGCCCGCCCGGACCCACATCTGGGCGCGCAGGAGCTTCGACTGCACCTTGGGGTCGCCCAAGGCCAGATGGGACATCAAGCCCTCGGCCGTCATGTGCCGCGGCACCGAGAAGCGCTTCAGGTCGGTCGGGTTCGACTCGAGCGTGTTCATCCCCTGCTGCGCCTGGACGAAGGCGAGGTCGAAGTTCTGCTTCACGAGCGCCTGGTTCAGCCCCGCCGACTCGGCGGTGTTCGATTGGTCGTTCTGGCCGTAGTCGCCGAACGGGAAGGCGAAGGCGGTGACCCGGTGCCCGGGCACCATCGCCTCCACGCCGCGCTTCGCCCGCACGAAATCGTCCTCGATGCGCACGCGGTACTCGGAGAGGGTCTCGAGGCGCCCCTCCGCGGCGAGCCACTTCCGGTTCGGCAGGAAATGGCCGCGCCGCCCGAACCCGTCGAGGGTCATCGGGTCGTGGGCCTGCGTGCCGTGGGCCTGCATGTCCCAACGCCCCGTCGCCGCCCACCGCGCGATGTCCTCGGCGCCGGAGTGGAAATA
>JAMPYD010000199.1 GCA_023700845.1 Elusimicrobiota bacterium
CGAGCGTTTTCGCCGCGATCCAAAGAAGGGAGCCCGAGAGCGGCAAGAGGAGAATCCCGATCAGCAGGCGCAGCACCCGGCTACTCCAGCATGTAGTCTTGGTAGGGGATCTTGCGGGCGTCGAGCTCTTTTTTCCAGAGGACGCGCGTCTCGGCCATCTTGGCCCGCGCCAGGACGCTCCAGCGGTTCTCCGGAGGGCTGAACAGCTCGGCGGCGGTCTGATACCAGACGTACGCGTACTTGAGCGAGCTTTCAGCCACGGCCTGGTCGCGCTCGAAGCGCGCCAGCCCGGCCTTCCGCTCGTAAGCCGCGCGGTCGAGCCTGCCTTTGGCCAGCTCGCGGGACAGCTCGCCTTCGCGCGCCGCGAGCTCGGCGTCGAAATGGGCCTTCTTGAGCTCGGGCTTGCGGCTCCACTCCGACCACTTCTCGCCCGCGAGGTAGGCGGAGCGCGCGCGCAGGACCAGGTCGACGCGCGCCATCGCGTAAACCGCGGCGACGAGCGCCGCCGCGATCAGGGCCGAGCGCCCGAAGGCGCGGCCGCCGTTCACGCCGGTCCGCCCGGCGGCGCGGTGCCGAGCAGGTTGTGCAGGGTCACGGTGAGCATCGCCGGGCGCACGGGCTTCTGCAGGAAGCCCTTCACGTTCGGCTCCTGCTTCACCATCTCGATGCTCTTGGCGTCCATCGCCCGGCCGGTCACGACGATGATCGGGATATGGCCGTGGCCGCGCGCCTGAAGCTCGCGAAGCGCCTCGTAGCCGCCCATGCTGGGCAGCATGAAGTCGAGGACGATGGCGTCGGGCTCCAGCGCGGCGACCTTGGCCAGCGCCTCGATGCCGTCCATCGCGCGCTCGGTGCGGAAGCCGTCCTTCTTCACGACGTGGTCCATCAAATCGAGGAGGGACTCGTCGTCGTCGACGAGGAGCACGAGCTTGCTCGACGGGGCGCCCGCGGATTCGCTCATGCGGCCCCCGGCGCCCGCGGCTTGAGCAGGCGGTCGAGAACCGCGACGAGCACGTTGGGCTTGAGCGGCTTCTCGATGAAGTCCACGACGTTCGATTCCTGCTTGATCATTTCGGCGGTCGAGCGGTCGGTGTAGCGCCCCGTGACGATCACGATCGGGATGCGGGAGAGCTCGCTCGACTGGAGCTGGCGCAAAACCTCGAAGCCGCCGTAGCGGGGCATCATCAGGTCGAGCAGGATCAGGTCGGGCTTGAGGCGCTCGGCCTTCTGGAAGCCGTCCTCGCCGTCCACGGCGACCTCGGCGCGGAAGCCTTCCTTTTTGACCAGGAAGGACAGCAGGTCCCGCACGCCGTCGTCGTCGTCGATGATCAGGACAAGCTTCGCGTTTTCGCCGGGTTCGACCATGGTCCCATTTTACCGTATTTTTGCCGTCAGGATATGGCGCGCCCGGGCCGCCGGGGGTATACTCCCGCCGAGAGGTATCCCCATGCGCCGAACCCGGTCATCGCTCGCCGCCGCCCTGTGCGCGTGCTTTTTCGTCCAGTCGACCGGCGCCGCCGACCTCGCCCCGGTGTTCGCCCGCGGCATGATGCTGCCGCCCCCCGGACGCATGGCGCCGCTGCCGGCGCCCGCGCCGGGCCGCCCCGCGAAGCGCTCCGTCAAGCCCGCCGGCGAATCCTGGCTCGCCTCCGCGGCCGTCGTGGCCCGGTGGGTCTCCCAGCGCGCGGCCGCGGCGCTCGCCGCGCCCGCCGCCGTCGAGGAGGCGCCCTCCGCGGAGGCCCTCGCGTCCTTCGCGGCCTTCGCGCGCGCCCAGGCCGCCGTCGTCGCGGCCCTGCCCGCCCCCGAGCCGCCGGCCGACCGCATGCTCATCGCGATGGAGGGCCGCCGCGTCATCGCCTCGGGGCTCGCGGCCCAGGTGTCGTCCATCCTCCAATACCGCACCGGCCTCAAGCCGCTGCGCCCGCGCTTCACCGGCGAGTGGGTCGGCTCCGGGGCCGTGCGCGCCCGCGTCGACTACCTGAAGCCCCTGGGCGTCACCCGCGGCGAGGCGAAGGGCTTCCGCGTGACGCTGTCCGACGGCTACGAGCGCCTGCTCCCCTCCCGCGGCGTCATTCCGAGGTCGCTGATGACCGAGCGCCCGCTGTACTTCGCCGGCGACTCGGTCGACGTCGAGGTCCGCGTGCGCAACGACGGCGCGGAGCCTTTGGCGGACCTGACGGTCTCGTCGGTGCAGGAGGATCACACCGCGTCCGGCGCGCCGGGCGCGCCGACGGCCTCCCCCGTGATCAAGCGCGTCGCGGGCCTCGCGCCGGGGGAGACGGCGGTCCTGCGCTGGCGCATCAAGCTGGGCACGACCGCGCGCGAGGCGGTGAACTTCGAGCAGACCCATCTTCGCGTGCTGAGCCGCGACCCCGCCGGCGGCGAAAAGGTCCTCCTCGACGAGGCCCAGGCCGGCATCGTCGATCCGCCGGGCGCGGATTAGGCCGCGCCCGTTGTTCTATAATGGCCGCGCATGGACTTCGATGAATTCCGCGGCCGGGTCGAGCGCGTCGACAAGCTCGCGGCCTCCGGCGACGACCGCGCCCTCCTCGCGGAGCTCGACGCCCTCGCGGATTCGGACCTTCCCGACCTGGATCGCGCGCGCCTGCTGAGCCAGGCCGCCCAGGCCCACGAGCGGCTCGGGGAGGCCGACAAGGCGCTCGCGGCCTACGACCGCGCGGCGGCCCTCGAAACGCCTCACCGGCGCTTTCAGGCCGCCTTCCGCAAGTCAGACTGCCTGATGCGGCTCGGCCGCAAGGACGAGAGCCGCGACATCCTCAAGGCCCTCCTCGAGCGGCCCGAAGCCACGCTCTCCGAGCGCCACTCCTTCGAGGCCCGCCTCAAGCTCCTGCGCCGCCCCTCGTAAGGGCGCGTCAGCGCGGCGCGGTCTTGAGCGTTTTGTGCAGGGCGGCGACGAATTTGGCCATCTTGATCGGCTTGGCGACGAATTCGACGACGTTCGCCTCGGCGCGGATCATCTTGATCGTCGAGTCGTCGAGCGCGCTGCCGGTGACGATGAAGACCGGGATGCGGCCGGTCGCCGACCCCTGGAGCGAGCGCAGGAACTCGTAGCCGCCCTGCCCCGGCATCATGAGATCGGTGATGATGAGGTCCGGCGTCTGCGCCGCCAGCTTGACCCCCGCGTCGAGCCCGTCGACCGCGGTGAGCACGCGAAAGCCCTGGAGGCTCGCGCTCATCTCGAGGAAGCTGCGCACGGTCTCGTCGTCGTCGACGACGAGGAGCAGCTTGTCGCCCGGCGCCGCCAGCGCCGGCCCGGCGTCGGCCGGCGGGGCCGCCGCGGGAGGAGGGGCCGCCGCCGGGGGCGGCGGGGCCTGGACCTCCGGCAGCGGCGGGGCGGCGGTCAGGAAAATGCCGCTCGAGCCGGGGTCCAGCGCCCGCGCCAGGTCGGGGAAGCTCGTCGCCGGCTTCCACGCGTCCTGCGTCGTCGCGCCGAGAGGAAAAACCAAGGTCTCCCTCTTGAATCCCGGGCGCGCGACCAGCTGAGCGGGCTCGAAGGGGCCCGCCGCCTTGCCCTCCTCGTAGATGTAGTACGGCATGGACGGAATTACTTGGCGACGGGCGCGGGAGGGGCCTCGGCGGCGGCCTCGGTCTTCGCTTCCTTTCGCTCCTGCCTCGCCTTCCGGCGCATGTCCTTCATCTTTTCCTTATGGGCCTTGCGCTTCTCGTGCTGCTTTTCCCTGAAGGCCTTGCGATCCTCCTTCATCTCCTTCTTGAATTGCTGATGCTCGGCCTGGATCGCGGGGTTCGGGCCGGCCTCCGGGGGCTTCTCGTCGGCGCGGACGGGGGCGCTCAGGGCGGCCAGCAAAGCGGCGCACAGCATGATTTTCATATCGTTATCTCCGTGGGTGAGGCGCTTTCGACTTGCTAGCATACCTCCTGAAAATGAAACGCGCCAGTCCCCCCGTCGTGCGTTGGCTGCTCGCGGGGCTGCTCCTCGCCTCGACGTGCGCGTTCCTCGCGGCGCTGTGGGTGGTCTGGCTGCCCGACGTCTCGCCGCTGAAGAACCGCCCGCCCGCGACCACCGCCTACATCGAGCTGCGCAAGCGCCAGGCCGCGGCCAAGGGGCGCAAGCTCGACCTGCGCTGGACCTGGGTCCCGGCCGGCGCGATCTCGGAGAACCTCAGGAAGGCCGTGGTGACGGCCGAGGACGACGAGTTCTGGCGGCACGACGGCGTCGACTGGGCCGCGATCCGCGCCGCGTACGAGCGCAACCGCAAGGCCGGGCGCTTCGCCGCCGGCGGCAGCACGATCACGATGCAGCTCGCGCGCAACCTCTACCTCTCGCCGAGCAAGAACCCGCTGCGCAAGGCGAAGGAGATCCTCATCGCGCGCCGCCTCGAGCGGGAGCTCGGCAAGCGGCGCGTGCTCGAGCTCTACCTCAACGTCGTCGAATGGGGCAAGGGCGTGTTCGGGTGCGAGGCCGCGGCGCGGGCCTACTTCGCCAAATCCTGCGCCGACCTGTCCCATGAGGAGGCCGTCGCGATGGCCGTCGTCCTGCCCAACCCGCGCCGCTGGAATCCGGCCAAACGCGGACCCTACGTCGAGCGCAACTCTCGCCGGATCATGGGGCGGATGGAGGCGGCGGACCGGGAGCGGGCGGCCGCCGCGGAGAGCGCGGCGAGCGCGCACGCGGAGGCCGAGGCCGACGCCGACGCGGAGATCGACGCGGGCGCCGACGACGACTCGATCGTCGAGGCCGACGTCTACAGCGCTTCGACGACGGTGAACTCCTCCACGGGCTCCGCGCTCGGAGAGAACGGCAGGAATCCTCCGATATTGGAGTAGAAGCCCCCCTCTCCGCCGAAGCCGCTGATCAGGCGCAGCGGGACGCGGCAGGACACCAGGCGCCGCTCGGCGTTCACGCGCCGCGGCCGCGCGGGGGAAAAATTCGTGGTGGTCTTCGCGA
>JAMPYD010000200.1 GCA_023700845.1 Elusimicrobiota bacterium
CGCGTCGGGAGAGAACAGCGGCACGACCACGCGCCGCAGCTCGCGCCTCGCCCGCAGGCGCGCGGCCGTGCGCGCGTCGGCCAGCGGGCGGCCCGTGGTGTAGAGGCTCACGTCGTGAAGCTGCAGGGCCTCGGCGTCGTCGAGGGCCGCGTCGAGCCCCCCGATCAGCAGGGCCTCCCCTCCGCCCAGCACGGCGCGCTCCGCGCGCAGCGCCGACTGGGCCAGCGCGGCGGACAGGGCCTTGCCCGGGTTCCGCGCCGGGCGGCGCAAGGCGCAGCAGCCGTTGACGCAGCCGGGCGCCGCCTCGACGTAGTGCGTGCGCGAGGGCAGGAGGACCTTCATCTCCTCGATCTGCGCCAGCGTGCGCTCGACCGTGTACACCGGCGCCTGATGGTCGTCGCCGTCGTAGAAGCCGGCGGGCACCACGCCCGCGGCCGAGGCCGCCGCGTGGATGCCGGTGCCGGGATAGACCTTGGTCTTGTGCACGAGCACCCGGTCCGGATCCACCCCGCGCAGGAAGGTCGCCGTCTCGCGCGTGGACTCCAGGTCGTCGCCCGGGTTGCCCACCATGAGCATGAGCACCGCCTGCATCCCCGCCTCGCGCGTGGCGGCGAACGCGGCCGGCACGAGCTCGAGGTCCAGGCGCTTGCCGATCGATTTCTGCACCCGGGGCGAGCCGCTCTCGACGCCGTAGGAGATCTCGCGGCAGCCGGCCGCGGCCATCGCCCGCGCCAGCGCCGGGTCCATCGCGTCGGCGCGCGTCATGCAGATCCACTGGATGCCGGGCGCCTCGCGGCGCAGCAGGGCGCAGATCTCGAGCACGCGCTTCCGGTCCCGGGTGAAGAAGTTGTCGCCGAAGACGAAGTCGCGCCACCGGTAGCGCCGGGCCATCTCCGCGACCTGACGGACGAAGTACGCCGGGGAGTGAAGCCGCGGCTTGCCCTTGAACGTGCTCATCGGGCAGAAGACGCAGCGGTAGACGCAGCCGCGGGAGCTCAGGAGCATGATCGCGCTGTGCATCGCGAGGCAGCGCCGCCCCGCCGCGGTCACGGGCCCCGCCAGCTCCTCCGCGCGCGGGCGGCGGAAGCGGGCCAGGCTCGGCGCGGCGTCGAAGAGGTCGAAGTCGGGCGAGGGCAGGGAGTCCAGGTCGGCGAACGGCGGGCGCTCGGGCGCGCGCACGGCCTTGCCCCCTTCGCTCCAGACGAGGCCGGGGACGCCGCGCCCGTCGCCGCCGCGGGCCAGGTCCTCGACGAGCTCGGGCAAGGTCTCCTCGCCGTCGCCGACGGCGACCCAGTCGGCTCCGGTCCGGCGCAGGACGATCTCCGGGTCGGAGGTCGCGAAGGCGCCGCCGACGACGACGCGCAGGCCGGGGACGAGGGCCTTGAGGCGGCGGATCAAGGCGGAGGCGCCTCCGCGGTTCGAGCTCTGGCAGGAGACGCCGACGAGGTCCGGCTTCTCCTTCGCGACGGCCGCGGCGGCGTCCTCGATCATCGCCTCCTGCGTGAAGCGGTCGTAGTCGCGCCCGACGACCTCCACGCCGCGGGCCTTCAGGATGGCGCCGAGCAAGGACAGGCCGTAAGGCGCGCCGAAGTAGGCCGGGGGCGGGTCGGGGTTGAGCGGGTTGATCAGGAGGACCTTCAACGCGCCTCCGCGAACGAGCGGCCGAGCTCGAGGTTGCTCAGCAAGGTGCGCCGCATCCCGCCGCGCCCGTAGGCCGAGGCCAGGATGGCGAAGTTGTCGAAGGGCGTCGCCCCGTAGGTCTCGAACAGCCCGGCGTTGCGGACGTCCGCCACCCGGAAGCGCTTCTTCATCTCCTGGAAGTCCTCCTCCAGGCACACGCCGGTCTCGCGGTACACCGTGCCGTCGCAGTCCACCGTGAGCTCGCTGTTGAGCACCACGGGCTCGCGGCGCTTGACGGTGAGATTGACGAGCTCGACGCCGAGGCGCCGGGCCGACACGGCCGCGCGGTCCATGGACTCGCGCAGGGCCCCGGCCTGCGCGTCGGTCCAATGGCGGCCGAGGGCGTAGTTGATCTGGATGCGGCGGTGCCCCATCGCGGCCAGGGCGGCGACGCGCTCGTGCGCGCGGGAGGCGTCCTCGGGCAGGACGACGGCGATGACCTGATAGGGCACGCCGGCGCGCCGCAGGCGCTCGACGCCGGAGCGCAGCTGCGGCCAGGAGCTCGTGCCCCGCGCCGTCGGGCGCTGGGCGTCCTGGGCGCTCATCGTCCCGTCGCAGCTCACCTCGACGTGGAAGCGATGGGCCTTCAGGAACGACACCGCCTCCGCGTCCAGGGCCAGGCCGTTGGTCGTCAGCAGGAAGCGCACGGTCTTGCCCGCGTTGCGGGCCGAGGTCTCCGCGAGCGCGACGGCGCGCCGCACCACGGGCAGGGCCAGCAGGGGCTCGCCGCCGAAGAACTGCAGCTCGACGTCCCGGCGCAGGGAGCTCATCAGCCAGCGCACCCCCGCCTCGGCCACGTCCGCCGTCATCGTCGCCCCGTATTTGCGCACGCGGCAATACGCGCAGCGCAATTGGCACGCGTGGGTGACAAGCAATATCAGCCGGTCGCTCCCCGACCCCGAAAACAAGGCTCGTAGGTGGTCCCCCGTGGGGCGTACCCCGGACTTGATCAAACGCCCAAGAAGGCGCCGTCGATAGAACGCCAGTTTTTTTATCTCCGCGCGCCGCGAAGCGGCCGCGGACCCGTCCGCCGCGCTCTCCGCCCGCCTCAGGGCTTCAAACAAGGCGGCGTCAATCGCCGCCAAGATCCGGCGCGCGGCCGCCCCCCCGTCCTTGTCGGCGTTGAGCAGGGCGCGCTCCGCGCGCGACATCGAGGCCTCGTACACGCCCGTCACGCCGGCACCTTCCCGAGGCGTCCCGCGGCCCCGCGGAAGAACTTCCCCACGCGCAGCCCGAACGAGATGTTGTTGAGGATCGCCGCCCGCACCTTTTCGTTTCCCTCGTACATCTTCAGCAAGGTGTAGTACGCGTGGAATCGGCTCCAACGGAGCGCGTTGATGTCCTTGACCGTGTCGAGCGTCCCCACCGGAAACGGCGCCGGCGCGCTCGCCGGCGTCGTCTCGAACATCCACTCGCTCATCTGATGGAGAGACCCGTCCGGATCCACCATCAATTCGCTGTTCAGCACCGTCGGCTCGACGCGCTGGCTCGCGTTGCCCAGCCGTATCTCCCCGGACTCGAGCGCCCGCGCGTGGCGCGCCAGCACGCGCTCGACCTGATCGAGGAACGCCGCCTCGTCCTCCTCGGACCAGGACGCCCCGATGGCGTAGCTCAGGTCCACGCTGCGCACGCCGATGTCGAGGAGGTGCTCGAAGTTCTCCGCCAGGCGGTTCACGTTGGCCGGGCTGGCCACCATGATGACGAAGTGAGGCACGCCCGCGCGCCGGGCGCGCTCGACGCCCGCGCGCGTGGCCGCGTAGGGGTCGAGGCCGCGGTCGTAGGCGGCCTTGAAGCGGTTGTGATCGGCGGGCGCGCCGTCCATGCTGAACTCGAGCAGCGCGCGCCGGCTTCGCGCCCACTCCAGGACCTCGTCGTCGACGAGGATCGCGTTGGTGACCATGTAGAAGCCCAGCCGCTTGCCCAGCCGCGCGGCGCGGCGCAGGGCGTAATCGGAGACCTCGCGCACCACGTCGAAGTTCAGGAGCGGCTCGCCCCCGCCGAAGTCGAGCCGCAGCGACGGCGAGCCGTGGCCGAGGAGCAGGTCCGCGCCCTTGAGCGCGGTCGCGAGCGGCATGACCCCGTCCCCCTTGAGGATCGGGCAGTAGACGCAGCGCAGCTGGCAGCGCCGGGTCACGAACAGCTGGAGGTTGGCTTTCAGGTTGCCCCGCGAGCTCATGCCGCCGCCCTCATGAGCGCGGCCCGGGAGTCCACGGCGCGCCGCAGCCGCGCGGCGCGGGCGGGCTCGTCTCCGCGCGCGGCGAGGCTCTCGGAGAGCAGGAGCCACTCGAACAGCAGCCCCTCGTATTCGGATTCCCAATCGACGCCGGGCCCTTTCCCCCTCAGCCTCTCCGCCCAGGCCGCGACGTCGGCGTCGGCGGGCAGGTCACGGACCGTGAGCGGGTAGTCGAACTCGGGGAAGCCCGGGACCGACAGGACCCCGCGGCGCTCGACGCGGCCCTCGAGCCCCTCGCGCTGGAGCGCGCGCAGGCTCGCGGTCCCGGGGAAGGAGACGAGATGGGCGATGACCGGCTCGAGGAGGCCGAAGGCGGGCCCGCACTCCGCGCGCAGGCGCACGATGCGCCCCAGGCTCTCGAGCACGTCCTCGGGACGGGTGCGGGCGTTCGTCGCGATGAAGTGGTGCGCCTGGCGCAGGCCGCGCCGCGACAGCGCGCGCGCGGCCTCCTCCACCTGCGCGGCGCCGTAGCCCTTGCCCAGGCGCGCGAGCTCCGCGTCGCAGAAGCTCTCCGTGCCCAGGTACAGATGAGGATCGCGCGAGGCCTCCCCGCGGCCGAGCTTCGGCGCGAACAGCTCCGGCGGCAGGGCGTCGAGCAGGGACTCGTCGAGGGCCCCGCCGCGGAAGAAGGCCCTGATGGACGCCTGCAGGAAGCGCAGGTGGAACGGCGAGCGGCGCACGACGTCGAGGACAGCCAGGGCCCGCGGCGCGTCGGCCAGGAAATCGTCGTCGTAGAAGCCGATCCCGAAGGCCTCGGCCGGGGCCGCGCTCCACGACCCGTACAGCTCCTTGAGCCGCCGGCCGTAGGCGGCCAGCACCTTCCCCACCTCGGCGGCGCTTTTGCCGTGGAAGCGGCCCTGATCGGGCGAGGTGCAGAAGTGGCAGGCGCTGCCGCAGCCGCGGGAGAGGCAGAACGCGGGCCCGGATTCGGCGTCGCGCCGCTCGAGCAGCGAGAAATCGAGGGGCGCCGCGTCGAGATCGGGGAGGCGGAGGACGTTCTCGGCCCCGGCCCAG
>JAMPYD010000201.1 GCA_023700845.1 Elusimicrobiota bacterium
GCGACCATGACGCAGGAGATCTTGGTGCCGATGATGTAGCCGACGCCGACGAGCTCGGGGGCCACCTCGCCGCTGACCGCCGCGCCCTTGAAGAACGGGATCGGGCGCTCGGGGGCGTCTCCCCACAGGCGGAAGCCGCTCATCAGGAGCTTATAGAGGGCCGCGATGCCGAAGCCGGTGAACACGGTCTTGGCGCTCGAGCCGCCCTTCTCTCCGACGATGAGGACGTCGGCGCAGGCCGTGCCCTCGGGGTAGGGCAGGACGCCGTGCTGCTTGACGATGAAGGCGCGGCGCAGCGGGATCATCATCAGCACGCCGAGCAGGCCGCCGAGCGACGACACGATCAGCACGCGCGCCGCGTCCATCTCGTAGCCGAGGATCATCAGCGCGGGCATCGTGACGCCGACGCCGAAGGCGATCGATTCGCCGGCGGAGCCGACGGTCTGCACCATGTTGTTCTCGAGGATGGTCGTCTTGCGGGCGCCGGTGAGCTTGGAGAAGAGGCGGAACAACGTGATGGAGAGGACCGCGATCGGAATCGAGGCGGACACCGTCATGCCGACCTTCAGCACGAGGTAGAGCGAGGAGGCCCCGAAGACGATCCCGAGCAGGGCGCCGACGATCACCGCGGACCAGGTGTACTCGGCCATTTCGGTCTTGTCGGAGACGTAGGGCGTGTGGGCGGCTTTTCCGTGGCTGGTCATGTGGTCCTCTCCTGGAGGGCGACGAGCGCGGCGTCGCTTCGTTTATCCTTGAACGGAAGCACTTCGCAGGCGGTCTCGTGTCCGGACTTGGCCTTGATGAGCGTTTGGTCGTTGGTGCGGCAGGATTCCTTCATGTAGCGGCAGCGCGGATGGAAGCGGCAGCCGGACGGCGGCTTCAGCGGCGACGGCACGTCCCCGGTCAGCAGTATCCGCTTGCGGCGCTTTTCGATGGACGGGTCGGGGACGGGAACGGCGGACAGCAGGGCTTCCGTGTACGGGTGCTGGGGGTCGTTGAACAAGGTTTCGGAGTCGGCGGTTTCGACGACGCGGCCCAGGTACATCACGGCGATCCGGGTGCACAGGTGGCGGACCACCGAGAAATCGTGGGAGATGAAAAGATAGGCGAGCTTGCGCTCCTTCTGCAGGTCCTTCAGCAGGTTGAGGATCTGCGCCTGGATCGAAACGTCGAGAGCGGAGACGGGCTCGTCGGCGACGACCAGTTTCGGATCGAGCGAGAGCGCCCGGGCGATGCCGACGCGCTGGCGCTGGCCGCCGGAGAACTCGTGCGGATGACGGGGCAGATAGCTCTTGGCGATCCCGCAGTCGTCGAGGAGCTTGGCCAGCGTCCTGGCCCGGTCGGCGGGGTTCTTGTGCATGTCGTGGATCACCCACGGCTCGGTGATGATGTCCTCGACGGTCATGCGCGGGTTGAGGCTCGAGTAGGGGTCCTGGAAGATGACCTGCATCTCGCGGCGCATCGCCTTGAGCTCGGCGCCGTTCATCTTCGAGACGTCGCGCCCGCCGAAGATCACGGAGCCGCCGGTGGACTTCTCCAGGGCGAGGACGAGCTTGCCGAGCGTGGTCTTGCCGCAGCCCGACTCGCCGACGACGGCGAAGCTCTCCTGGGGCATGACGTCGAAGGTGACGCCGTCGACGGCCTTCACCGCGGTCTTCTCCCCGAAGAACCCCTTGCGGACGTCGAAATGCTTCCGGAGGTCCTTGACCTGCAGGAGGGGCGCGGCGCTCACGGCTTCCCCGCGGCCGCTTCGTGGCGGTGGGACTTCTCGGTCGACTCGGCCTCGTTCAGCCAGCAGTTGGACATGCGCTCGCCGGGGAGGTGGAACTGGGGCGGGTCCTCCGTCCTGCAGCGCTCCATGACGCTGGGGCAGCGCGGCGCGAACGGGCAGCCGGTGAAGCCGCCGCTGAGGTCCGGCGGCTGGCCCAGGATCGCCTCGAGGCGCTCCTTGCGCTCGTAGATCGACGGCACGGAGCCGAGCAGGCCCTTCGTGTACGGGTGCCGAGCGCTCTTGAACAGGTCGTTGACCGGCGCGTGCTCGACGGCGCGTCCGGCGTACATGACGACGACGTCGTCGGCCATCTCCGCGACGACGCCGATGTTGTGGGTGATCAGGATGATCGCCATGTGGTACTCGCGCTGCAGGTCCTTCATCAGCTCGAGGATCTGCGCCTGGATCGTGACGTCGAGGGCGGTCGTCGGCTCGTCGGCGATCAGGACATCGGGCTCGCACGACAGCGCGATGGCGATCATCGCGCGCTGGCGCATGCCGCCGGAGAACTGGTGCGGGTAGTCGTTGACGCGCTCCTCGGGGTGCGGGATGCCGACCTTCTTGAGGAGGTCCACGGACTTGGCCCAGGCCTTCTCCTGCGAGACGCCCTGGTGGAGGACGACGGCCTCGGCGATCTGCTCGCCGACCGTGAGGACCGGGTTCAGGCTCGTCATCGGCTCCTGGAAGATCATCGCGATGCGGTTGCCGCGGATCGCGCGCATCTCCTCCGCCCCCATCTTGAGGAGGTCGCGGCCCTGGAATAAAATTTCTCCGCCGACCACTCTCGCGGGCGGCTCAGGCAGGAGGCGGAGAATGCTCAGGGCGTGAACGCTTTTGCCGGAGCCCGACTCGCCGACGACGGCGAGGGTCTTGCCGGGGTGGAGGTCGTAGCTGACGCCGTCCACCGCCTTGACGGTCCGTTCTCGCGTGATGAAGTGCGTCCGCAGGCCGCGGACGGAGAGGACGGGCTCGCTCACCTGAGGTTCACTAGATGGAGGTCGTGACGAGGCTCTCGGTGGAGAGCACTCCGGGGGTCGCGCGGATGTCCCGCACGACGACGTTGGAGAGCGTTCCGACGTCCTCCGTCTCGATGTCGAGGACGAGATCCCAGCGGCCGAACACGGCGGTGACGTGCGAGACGCCCTTGATTTCCTTAATACGGGAAAGCGCGACTTTTTCCTTGCCCGCCATCAAACGCACCAGCACCAGTCCGGTCACCATTTCGCGGCCTCCTCAATCGAACGGATGTCGAATTCGCAGTATATCTAAAAAAACGCGGTAAATATATCAAGTAGAATCTCCCCCGCATGCGCCTGCGGAAAAACCTGGGACGTGGCCTGGCCCTGCTGTTCGCCGTCTCGGGGCTGTACGCGGCCGTGTTCGGGGTTTGGACCGTGCGCGGCAAGTCCCGCGAGGTGCGGCTGTCCGCGTCGAAGCCGGATCATTACCATTACGACATCGTCGAGCTGGACCTCGTGTCCGCCGACCGGTCCCTCGACGAATCCTTCGCCGTCCTGCCGCCGCGCTTCGTCGTCATGCGCGGCACGGAGACCCTGACCACGATCGCGGGCATCCGCGAGATGAAAGGCCTGCGCGTCGCGCCCGGGCGCTGGGCCGCGAAGTGGCCCGTGCCTTGGAACGCCCCGGCCGGGGTCTACCGCCCCGCGCTCGTCGGCCGGCCGGACCTCGCGGCCCGCGTGCAGATCTCCCCCTTCCGCATCTCGCGGCGGACGCCGAAGCCGATGCCCCGGGGGTTCGTCGTCGCGACGCTCGAGAGCGTGATGCCGCTGGCGTCGATGAAGATCAAGGGTCCGGACGGCGTCATGACGGACTGGCGCGGCCTCCTCGACTGGTCGAAGCACGTCGGCGCCGACGCCTTCTGGATGCTCGGCGGCCAGACGCCCGGGCTCGGCAAGGACGAGATCTGGATGAAGACCAACCTCGAGCTGATCCCGAAGGTCGCCGAGGAATGCCGCAAGCGCGGGCTTCAGTTCGGCGTGTACGCGATGTTTTCGCTGACCATGTCGAAGGCTCCGCTGCCGGGCTACGAGTACGGCCTCGAGATCAAGGACGGCGCGCCCGTCGCCACGCGCGCGATCTCGATCCGCGACAACAAGCGGCTCTCCGACGTCGCCGCGTTCCTGAAGCCGTACGCCGACGACCCGAACGTGGACTGGGTCGGCCTCGATTACATCCGCAACGCGCTCGGCGGCTACGAGCTCGTCGACGACTTCATCGCCGAGATGCCCGGAATCTCGGTCCCCGCGGAATGGCGCCGGCTGACGCGCGACGAGCGCATGACCTGGCTGGCGCGCAAGAAGATCATGCGCCGCGACATGAACTTCGTCGAGGCCTGGGAGTGGTGGCGCGCGCGCCGCGTCGCCCTGATCGCGAAGGAGATCAAGGCCCGCCTCGGCGGCAAGCCGCTCTGGGCGTTCACCTTGACCTGGGAAAAAGGCTGGCATCACGGCCAGGATCCGGTCATGATGAACGACGCGGGCGTGGACATCGACGCGCTCATGTTCTACGAGGCCGACAAGGCGCAGTACGCGGCGATGATGAAGAGCTGGAACGAGTACGTGCGGGTCGGCGACGTCCAGGTCCTGCCCGGCGACATCTTCGACTGGGGCCTTCACCAGAAGGACCCCGGGGGCCCGGCCGAGTTCGGCCGCCGCATGAAGGCCGCGATCTCGGGCGTGTACGGCGACGGCCCCGCCCGCGGCGTCTTCTATCACGACATCGCCCGCCTGCTGTGGGGCCGCCTCGGGCCCTGGGGCACGAAGGGCTGGGCCGACGAGGCCCGCGAGATTTCCGCGTTCGTCAAATCACAGGCCGCTCAGGAGAAGACCCGATGAAGCCCATTCTGCTCGCCGCCGCCCTCGCGCTTCCCGCCTTCGCCGGCGCCGCCGGCACGACGTGCGTGCCGCAGGCCGTGCCCAAGGAGAAGAAGACCGTCCTGGTCTTCCCCGGCGGCGGAAAGATCGGGATCGACCTCGTCGACACCCCGGCGACGCGCGAGATCGGCCTGATGTGCGTGAAAAAGATGCCGCGCAGCTACGGCATGATGTTCGTCTTCCCCCAGGACATGTACCTGAGCTTCTGGATGAAGAACACGCTCGTTCCGCTCGACATCCTCTGGCTCGGCC
>JAMPYD010000202.1 GCA_023700845.1 Elusimicrobiota bacterium
CGCCCTTTTTAGTAGGATTCAGGGCGGTTCGCGCGCTCGTATTTTCCCGGAGGAAGCACCATGATCGACACCTCGCAATTCAAGAACGGCCTCGTCTTCGAAGACGACGGCCAGATCGTCCAGATCATCCATTTTCAGCACCACCGCAAGTCCCAGTCCGCCGCCGTCTACCGCGCGACCCTGCGCGTCCTCGAGACGAACGCCGTGCTCGAGCGCTCCTACGCCTCCGGCACCAAGTTCCGCGAGGTTCCCGTCACCAAGCGCGAGAAGACCTACAGCTACGACGAGGGCAGCAGCGCCGTGTTCATGGACAACGAGACCTACGAGCAGATCCACTACCCGAAGGAGCTCCTCGGCGAGCAGGTGAAGTTCCTGCGCGAGAACATGGAAGTCCTCGCCGTCTACGTCGACGACAAGCTCACCGGCATCGAGCTCCCCGCCAACGTGGTCCTCACCGTCGTCTCCACCGTCCCCGGCGTGAAAGGCGACTCCGTCTCCAACATGGTCAAGCCCTGCACCCTCGACACCGGCCTCGAGATCAACGTGCCCCTGTTCGTCAAGGAAGGCGACAAGATCCGCGTCGACACCCGCACGTCCTCCTACGTCGAGCGCGTCAAGGAATGATCCGCGGCGTCATCTTCGACATCGACAACACGCTGACCGACTTCATGAAAATGAAGCGGACGGCGGTGGACGCCGCCGTCGAGGGGATGATGGACGCCGGCCTGCCCGGCAAGAAGAACGACCTCGTCGAGGAGTTCTTCGAGCATTACTGGAAGGAAGGCATCGAGGACCAGAAGATCTTCGACAAGATCCTCAAGGCCAAGCTCGGTCACATCGACTATAAAATTCTCGCGAGCGGCATTTTGGCCTACCGGCGCTCGAAGAACGGGACGATGACCCTGTATCCGCGCGTCAACCAGGCTCTGATCGAGCTGATGAAGATGGGCCTCAAGCTCACGGTGATCTCCGACGCCCCGAAGATGGAGGTGTGGCTGCGCATCGTCAGCCTCGGCCTGCATCATTACTTCGACGAGATCATCACCTCCGAGGACTTCGGCGTCAAGAAGCCCGACCCCAAGCCCTTCCGCAAGGCGCTCGAGGTGCTCGGCACGCGGGGCGAGGAGACCTTGATGGTCGGCGACTGGCCCGACCGCGACATCAAGGGCGCCAAGGGCGCCGGCATCCGCACCTGCTGGGCCAAGTACGGCGACACCTTCGGCACCAAGGAGTCCGGCGCCGAGTTCGACGTCGACGACATCTACGAGGTCGTCGGCATCATCCGCAAGGAGAACGGCGTTGCGGCTTAGCCGCCTCCTGGTCGCCGCTTCGCTCCTCGCGTCGTCTTTGCCGGCGCGCGCGCTTGAGACCGAGATGTTCACGCCGACGGGCGCCAGGGTCACTTCCGGTCCGATTTCGTACGAGGTCGTTTCCGGCGAGGCGATGGTCCGTTTTTCGTCAGGGACGACGGTCGCGGAGAAGCGCGCGCGTCTCGCCGCGGCCGGCATGACCTTCGCGAACGAGGTCTCGATCACCGACTGGACTCGCGTCCTTCTTCCGACCGGGACGCCGGTCGCTCAAGGCCTTGACGCCCTGTCTTTCGTGCCCGGCGTGGCCGAGTCCGCGCCGAACCACGCTTATCGCCCGGTCAGGAGTCCGAACGATCCCCTGCTCAATTCCCAGTACGCGCTCTCTCAGGTTTCGGCGTTGGCCGCCTGGGAATATGAGATCGGCTCCTCGAATCTCGTGACGGTTGCCGTCGGCGACACCGGCATCGATCGGACCCACCCCGACCTCTCGGCGAAGCTCCTTCTTACGACGAGCCAGTTCTGTGATCCGGGAGCCAGTAAAATCATCGGCGGCGATAACAGCGCCTGCGTCGCCCAAGCCGCGACCGATGCTTGCGGCCACGGGACCTCGGTCGCGGGCGTCGCCGCGGCTTCAACCGACAACGGCGCCGGAATCTCCGGGATGTCCTGGGGCGCCAGACTCGTTTCGTTGAAGATTTTTCGGGACGCCGATTGCGTCGGAGGCTGCTCCGCCGGCGCGTGCACGACCGACGACCAGGCCGTCGCCGACGCCATCGCGGCGGCGCAGGCTCTTCACAACACCGCCGCGCACGGCAAGATCGTCTTGAACCTGAGCGTCGGAGGGAATACCGCTTGCCCCGCGGTGGTCCAGGCCGCGGTCACGGCCGCCGTCGCCGCCGGGGTCGTGATCGTCGCGTCGGCGGGCAACTCGCCTGCGTGCTCCGGCGCCAACGTTAATTCGCCCGCGCGTTGCGTCGGCGTAATTCCGGCCGCGGCCACGACCAGCAGCGACCAGGTCGCGTCCTACTCCTGTCCGGGGCCGGAACTCGCCAGCTTCGGCGTCGCCGCTCCCGGGAGTTCCGTCCTGAGCACCTCGAACGACGGCGGAACGGCATCCGTCACAGGGACGTCGTTCTCCGCGCCGATGGTTTCGGGCCTCGCCGCCCTGGTTTATTCCCAGAAGCCCAACTTCACGCCCGCCCAGATACAGAACGCGATCCGAGCCGGGGCGGAGACGATCGGGGCGTCTGCGAACTCCCAGGGCGCCGGTCGGATCAACGCCTACCGAACCTTGCGGTACGCGGTCAATGGGACCTTCGCGGGTTTCGACGGCGAGCTCAAGCCGATCGCCTTCCCCAACCCGTTCAAGCCGTCCGAGATCGGGACGGTCGCCTTCGCGATCCCGCCCTCGTTGAATGGCGCGCGCCTCGGCATCAAGATTTACACCCTCGACGGCACCTTCGTGCGCGAGGTCAACGGCCTGTCCTGGAACGGCAAGAACACCGAGGGCAACGCGGTCGCCAGCGGGACCTACGTGTTCGTCGTGACGACCTCCGCCGGCACCGGCAGCGGCCGCCTCTCCGTCCTGCGCTGAGCCGGGGAAGCACCGCTTCTTTTTCCGGCGATCCATTCTTCCGAGGAGGGTTTTGCGCACAGTTGTGCTCAAAACCCCAGAGGGAGGAATCAAACCGCGAAAAGAAGACCATGGCCTCCCGGCCCGCGGCCCCTAGCCAACCCGACGAACAAAACATGTAGAATGCTTTTACTCGCGTGAATAAGGCATTTTTGGTAGCTTTTAACCGGACGCAGGCCAAACCGGTCGCGGTCCGCGTGCTCAAGGCGGACGACCCCGCCTCGCGCAGCAAGGGCCTCCTCGGCCGGGAGTCCATGGCGCCGGACGAAGGCCTCTGGATCGTGCCGTGCCCGATGATTCACACGTTCTTCATGAAATTCCCGATCGACGTCCTCTTCCTCGACGCGGACCTGAAGGTCCGCCGCGTGATGGAGGACCTGCGCCCGTGGCGTCTGTCGCCGTGGGTGCTGTCGGCGCGCAGCGTGCTCGAGCTCAAGGGCGGCGTCCTCAAAGGCTCGGTGCGGGTCGGGGACAAGATCGAGATGAGGCCTTCATGACCGACGCCGCCGAGAAAAAGCCCGAATTTCCGACGCCGTCGGGCATCGAGATGCAGCGCTATTACGGCCCCGACACGGTCTCGCCGGGGGACCTCGGACGCGCGGGCGAGTACCCGTTCACCCGCGGCATCCAGAAGACGATGTACCGCGGCCGCCTGTGGACGATGCGGCAGTACGCCGGCTTCGGCACCGCCAAGCAGACCAACGAGCGCTTCCGCTGGCTGCTCGAGCAGGGCCAGACCGGGCTGTCCACCGCGTTCGACCTGCCGACCCAGATCGGCCTCGACGCCGACGACCCCAAGGCCAAGGGCGAGGTCGGCCGCGTCGGCGTGCATGTCGGCACGATCGACGACATGGAGCAGCTCTTCGACAAGATCCCGCTCGACCGGGTCTCGACCTCGCTGACGATCAACGCGACCGCCTCGGTCCTGCTGGCGTTTTACGTGGCCGTCGCCAGGAAGCGCGGCGTCTCCCTGAAGGACCTCAAGGGCACGCTCCAGAACGACATCTTGAAGGAGTTCATCGCGCGCGGGACCTACGTGTTCCCCGTGGCGCCCAGCCTGCGCCTGTGCGCGGACACGATGGAGTGGTCGTTCAAGAACACGCCGCAGTTCCACCCGATCTCGATCTCCGGCTACCACATCCGGGAGGCCGGCTCCGACGCCGTCCAGGAGGTCGCGTTCACGCTCGCGAACGCCCGCGTCTACATCGAAAGCCTCCTGGCGCGCGGCATCAAGATCGACGAGCTGGGGCCGAAGCTCGCGTTCTTCTTCGGCTGCCACAACCACTTCCTCGAGGAGATCTCCAAGTTCCGCGCCGCCCGCCGCGTCTGGGCGCGCCTGATGAAGGAGCAGCTCAACTCGGCTGATCCGAAGTCCCAATGCCTGCGCTTCCACGTGCAGACCTGCGGCTCGACGCTGACGAGCCAGCAGCCCCTCAACAACGCGATGCGCGTGGCCTGGCAGGCGATGGCGGCGGTCCTGGGCGGAGCGCAGAGCCTGCACACGAACTCCTACGACGAGGCCCTGTCCTTGCCGTCCGAGGAAAGCGCGTCGCTGGCGCTGCGCACCCAGCAGATCCTGGCCCACGAGACCGGCGTCACCGACACCGTCGACCCCGTGGCCGGCGCCTGGGCGATCGAGTCGCTCACCGGCGAGCTCGACGCGCGCGTCAGCGCGAAGCTGGAGCGGATCGCCGCCGAGGGCGGCATGCTCAAGCTCATCGAGGGCGAGGTTCCCCAGCGCGAGATCCAGGAGGCGTCCTACCGGTGGCAGCGCGACGTCGAGGAGGGGCGCCGGAAGATCGTCGGGGTCAACACCTTGCAGATCAACGAGAAGGATTCCACCTCCGCCAAGCGGCTGAAGGTCTCGCCGAAGCTCGAGGCCGAGCAGGTCAAGCGCCTCAAGGCGTTCCGCAAGTCCCGCGACGCCAAGGCCGCGGTCGCTTCGCTCGCGAGCCTGGAAAAGGCCGCGAAAAC
>JAMPYD010000203.1 GCA_023700845.1 Elusimicrobiota bacterium
CGCGCCGCGGACCCCTTGAGCTGCGTTGCGCTCGGGACGGGGAAGTTCCTCGAGGAGCTCGATCATATCGATGATCGGCGCCCGGACTTCGTCACGTCCTATCGAGACCGCTCGTAAGAGCGGTCGTCCGAAGCCCAAAGCCGTCTCGTGCAGCGGGTTAAGCCCCCGGCCTAAGCCGGGCTCACATGCAACGCGAAACGCGTATCGCCAACGTCGTTCTGGGCGCCTTATCGGCGCTCGCGCTTCTGCTTCTGTCCCTGCCCTTGTCGACGCCGGTGCGTTCCGTCAAGGCCGGGGCGGGGTATTTGCTCGACCCCCTCGCCTATCACGGCGAGGCGGGCTACCGGCGCGTCTCCGGCCTGCCCCAGCGGATCCGCCAGCTGCTTCAGGCCGACATCGAAAACGAGGCGCTGCGCGCCGAGCTGCGGCGGGGGGAATGGCTCGCGACCACCGTTTCCGCGCTCGCCCTCGAGAACGAGCGCCTGCGCCGCGCCCTCGTGCTGAAGGCCCCCGCGACCCGCTCGCCCGCCTGGGTGCACGTCATGGAGCGCGACCCGATTCACTGGTACCGCAGCGTCGTCGTCGACGCCGGCGCCGCCCGCGGCCTCTCTCTCAATGATCCGGTGCTCGGGCCGAGCGACGGCCGGCTCGTGGCCGTGGGGCGGGTCGTCGACGTCCGCCCGAGCATGTCGACGGTGCTCCTCCTGACCGACGAGTTGTCGGCCGCGGCCGCCTACCTGTCCTCCGGCACCCTCGAGGGCCTCGTGCAGGGCCAGGACGGGCCGCGCCTGCGCATGAACTACCTCAACGCCGAGGCCCGCCTCTCCGAGGGCGACTCGGTGTACACGTCGCCGACGAGCGCGACCTTCCCTCCGGACGTGCTCATCGGGCGCGTCGCCCGCGTCAATCCCCGGGACCCTTTCCTCACCTTCCAGTCGGTCGAGGTCGCGCCCGCCGCCGACGCCTCCTCGCTCCAGGAGCTCATGATCCTCAGGGTGCGTCCGCTCGAGGGCGAAAGCAAGCCTCCCGTCTACGTCCCGCCGCCTCCGCTCGCCCCGGCTCCCGTCGCCCCGGCCCCCGCCGCGGCTCCGGCGGCGTCGTCCGCGCCCGCGGCCGTCGCGATCTCGACGGCGACCGCTCCGCGCCCCCGCCGCGCGCCCAAGGCGCCCGCGGCCGCTCCCGCGCCGGCGCCGGCGGACGCGGACCGCGCTTTCGAAGTCATCGATCCGGAGCGGCCGCAATGATCGGCTTCCTGCGCGGCGTCGCGCTGTTCTTCGGCGCCATGTTCCTTCAGTGGTGGTGGAACACGCACTTCGCCTACTGGGGCGCGGCGCCGCAGTTCCTGCTCGTCCTGACGATTCTCCTCGCCGCGCGGCGCGGGCCCGTCCTCGGGATGCTGGCCGGCTTCGGCTGGGGCCTTTATCTCGACGTCGCGCGCGCGGAGCTCTTCGGGGCGAGCGCGCTGATCCTGACGCTCGCCGCGTACATCGTCGGCGTCGTCCGCCGCCAGATCGACCTGCGCGCCGCGGGGCCGCTCGCCGCGATGACCTTCCTGTTCACCTGGGGCGGCTTCGTCCTCCTCGGCCTGCTGGGGCTGACGTTCACGAAGAGCTTCGAGTGGAGCGGCTGGATCGCCGTGCTCGCGACCCCGTTCCTGAACGTGATCGCCGCGACGATCGCCGCGCTGCTGTGGGACGCGCGGGAGGAACGATGAGCCGCGGAGGCGCCGTGCCGCAGGAGCGGCTGGAGATCCTCTGGTACTGCATCGCGGCCGCGGGCCTCGTCCTCGGCCTGCGCCTGGCGCAGATGCAGCTCGTGCAGGCGGAGGAGTGGCGTCAGGCGGCGGAGCGCAACCGCTCGCAGATGATCCACCAGAACGCGCCGCGGGGCCGCTTCTACGACCGGCACGGCGAGCCGGTGGCCACCAACGCGCCGGCGTTCTCCCTGATCTTCCTTCCCGGCAAGGACCGCCGCCGCCAGGACCTCAAGCCGCTGGCCGACGCGCTGTCCCGCGAGCTCGACCGCGATCCGGAGAAGCTGCTCGAGTCGCTCGAGCAGGCCGTGCGCGAGGAGAGCGCCGTCCGCCTCGCCGAGAACCTTCCCACGCAGGCGATGTTCCGCCTGTCGGAGCTCAAGACGATCTACCCCGGCGTCGACCTCATCGTCGAGGCGCGCCGCTACTACCCGTTCGGGCGCTTCGCCAGCCACCTGCTCGGCTACATGGGCAAGATGGACTCGGGCGAATGGCGCAAGCGCAAGCCCCTGGGCTACCGCGTGGACTCGCGCACCGGCCGCATGGGCCTGGAGAACATCTTCGAGGACGAGCTTCATGGGCGCGACGGCGGCCTGCGCATGGAGGTCGACGCGCAGGGCCGCCTCAAGCGCGTGATCGACAAGATCCCGTTCGAGGCGGGCAGCAACGTCCACCTGACGATCGACGCCGCGGTCCAGCGGGCGGCGGACGACGGCCTTCGCGGGACCTCGACGGGCCGGGGCGGCGCGGTCGCCATCGATCCCCGCAACGGCGACCTGCTCGCGATGAGTTCCCAGCCCGATTTCGACCCCAACGCCTTCCTCTCCTCGGACAAGGAGGAGGTGCAGAGCACGATCAGCGAGCTGTCCGAGTTCAACAACGCGATCTCGGGCGCCTATCCCCCGGGCTCGACGTTCAAGCCGATCGTGGGCCTGGCCGCGCTCAGCGAGGGGCGCGTGAAGCCCGACGACTCGGTGTTCTGCCCCGGCCATTTCGAGATCGGCGGGCGCACCTTCCTGTGCTGGGAGCACAAGGGCCACAAGCGGGTGTCCTGGCTGATGGGCCTGGCCCTGTCCTGCGACGTCTATTTCTACACGACCGGCCTCAAGGTCGGCGGCGCGGCCATCGAGCGCTACGCGCGCGCCTTCGGCCTCGGCGTGAAGACCAACATCCCGCTGAAGCACGAGAAGAGCGGCCACCTGTTCGGGCCCGAGACGCGCAAGAAGTCGGGGCGGAACTGGTGGTACGACGGCGACACGCTCAACCTCGCCATCGGCCAGGGCGAGCTGACCGTCACCCCGCTGCAGATGGCGATCGCGACCGCGGCGATGGCCAACCGCGGAAGCGTCTGGCGCCCGCGCTACATGGAGAAGATCGTCTACGCCGACGGGCGCCCGGACTACGTGCAGAAGCCCGAGCGCCTGGGGGTCGTGCCCGCCAAGGAGGCGGCCTGGGACGAGGTGCAGCGCGCGCTGGAGGTCGTCGTGACCTCAGGCACCGGCGGCGGGGCGCGCATTCCCGGGCTGATCGTAGCCGGCAAGACGGGAACGGCGCAGAACCCTCACGGCGAGGACCACGCCTGGTTCGTCGCGTACGCGGCCAAGCCCGGCGAGCCCGCGTCGATCGCGATCGCCGTCCTCGTCGAGAACGGCGGCCACGGCGGCGCGACGGCCGCGCCCGTGGCGCGCCGGATGATCCTCGCCCATTTCGGTCTTCCGGACCCCTCCGCTCCCAAGCCGGCGGCTCCGAAGCCGGCCGCCGTTCCGGCGCCGGGGCCTCTTCCGCTCCCCGTTCCCGGGAGGCTCCGATGACGATGGCCCGCGCCGTGCGCGTGCAGTCGGGGCTGTCCGGCCGCGTCGATTGGACCTATATCGCGGCCGTGGCGGGTCTCATCATCGCCGGCACGCTCGCGATGCTGTCGGCCGCGAGCACGACGAGCCTCTACTCCGCGATCCTTCAGAAGCACTTTATCGCGCTGACGCTCGGCATCACCCTGTTCACGCTGACCCTCGCCTTCAACTACCAGGTGTTCCAGGACCAGTCGAAGTTCGTCTACGCCCTCGCGATCGTCATCGTCGGGGCGACCTTGGTCCTCGGCCAGATCTCGCGCGGACAGCGCTCCTGGATCCACCTGTTCGGCTTCAGCTTTCAGCCCGCCGAGATGGCGCGCACGTTGGTGATCCTGGCGCTCGCGGACCTCCTCGACCGGCGCGCGCGCAAGATCGACGACCTCTCCACGATCCTGCTGGGCCTGGCCCTCTGCGCGCCGGTGATGATCCTCGTGCTCAAGCAGCCCGACTTCTCGACGACCCTCACCTTCGTGCCCGCGATCTTCGGCATGATGTTCGCCGCCGGCGCGAACCTGTTCCAGCTCGCCGCGATCTTCGGCTTCGGCGGCATGGCGATCTCGGTGCCGCTGATCTACACGATCTGCCAGGTGCGCTATCCGCTCGCCTCGCCGACGACCCTGCCGGGCATGATCCTCGCGACCTCGCGCATGGGCTGGGCGACCCTGGCCGCCGTCGGCATCTTCTGCGCGCTCGGCCTCCTGGCCTGGCGCGTGGCCAGCTGGATGCGCGTCCAGGTCCGGCCCGCGGCCTTCGCCGTGATCCCGATCCTGCTCTCGGCCGCGCTGCTGTCGGGCATCGTCGTGCACCGCCAGCTCAAGGGCTATCAGCGCAACCGCTTCGTCTCGTGGATCTCCCCGAAGAGCGACGTGCAGGGGGCGTCGTACAACGTCATCCAATCCCAGATCGCGCTCGGCTCGGGGGGGATGTGGGGCAAGGGGCTGTTCTCGGGCACGCAGTCCCAGCTGGGCTTCCTGCCCGAGCGGCACACCGATTTCGTCTTCGCCAACGTCGGCGAGGAGATGGGCTTCTGGGGAACGTCGCTGATCCTCGGTCTGTACATGATTCTGCTGTGGCGCATCGTGGCGGCCGCGCGGCAGGCGCGCGACCGCTACGGCTATCTGGTCTGCGCGGGCCTGGCCTCGACGATCGCGTTCCAGCTCATTCTCAACGTCGGCATGTGCGTGGGCCTCATGCCCGTCGCCGGCGTGCCTTTGCCTCTCGTGTCTTATGGCGGCTCGAGCCTCCTCGTC
>JAMPYD010000204.1 GCA_023700845.1 Elusimicrobiota bacterium
CGGCCTGTTCGTCCTGGGCCTGGGCGGCGCGCCGGGCGTGCATTCCGCGCGCTGGGCGGGGCCCGGCTGCTCCTTCGCCGACAACTGCGCGAAGCTCCTGCGCGAGCTCGAGGGCAAGACCGGGCCGATGCGCGCCGCCTACTTTCGCACCGTGATCGCCCTGTCCGACCCCGAGGGGCGCGTCGAGTTCGCCGAGGGCCGCCTCGAGGGCCTCATCGGGACCGCGCCGCGGGGCGACGGCGGCTTCGGCTACGACCCGCTGTTCACCCTCACCGACGGCCGGACCTTGGCCGAGCTCGCGCCCGACGAGAAGAACGCGATCAGCCACCGCGGCCGCGCCCTGCGCTCCATCCTGCCCCGCCTGCGGTCGCTGCTGGCCGCGGCGCTGCTGCTCGTCTGCGCCGCGCCCGCGTTCGCGGAAAAAACCGAGCCGGGGCAGCAGACGATCTGGGACCAGATCATGGCGGCGCAGGCCGTGCGCGGCATGCGCCAGGGGCACCGCTACATCGAGGACAAGCAGTACGACCTCGCCCTGCAGGAGATGCGCCGCGCCGTCGCCGCCGACCCGAAGAACCCCGTCGGCCACATGCTGCTCGGCGTCGCGCAGTACTGGAACGGCCAGGTCGAGGAGTCCATCGCCTCCTACAAGACCGCGATCGGCCTCGACCCGGCGAGCGCGCAGGCCTACCTGCTCCTCGGCATCTCGCACGCGTGGAAGGGCGACGCGCCCGCCTCCGAGAGCGCGTTCCGCAAGGCGACCGAGCTCGACCCGGGCCGCGCCGACGCCCAGATGAACCTGGGCTCCATCCGCGAGTCGCGCGGGGACGTCCCCGGGGCGCTCGAGCTGTTCCGCAAGGCCGTGGACCTCGAGCCCAAGAATCCGCTGTACCGCTTTCAGCTCGGCCAGCTGTACCGCAAGCTCGGGCGCGACGCCGAGGCCGCCGAGCAGCTGCGCGAGGCCGTGAAGCTCGAGTCGTCGTACGAGGACGCGATGCTCGAGCTCGGCTGCGCCGAGGAGCGGCTGAAGGAGGACAAGGCCGCGATCTCGACGCTCAAGCGCGCGGTGTCGCTCAAGCCCGGCGACTCCGTGGCGCGCATGCGCCTGGCGCGCCTTCAGCTGAAGGCCGGGGACCGCTCCCGGGCCCGCTCGACCATGCTCGACGCGTTCCATCTGACGCCGGAGACCGGCGGCCCGGGCCTGCAGCTGTCCGTCGCCTACACCGGCGGCAAGCGCGCGGCGCGGCCGGGCGAGGGCCTCCCGGACGCGAAGGCGCCGGAGCCCGAGCCCTCCGCGGAGACCGATCCCCTGGCCGTTTTCGAGAAGAACCTGCGCCGCGTGCCGCTCGATCAGGGCGCGATGATGAAGGTGGACGCCGTGTTCCTGCCCCGGCCGAAGCTCGTGCGCAGCGAGCCCGGGGAGGGCCGCAGCCTCAAGAAGGCGCTGGCCCGCGCGCACGAGGGCGGGGCGGGCGGCGAGGCCGCCCCCCAGGCCGTGCGCCGCGACTACGCGCTCAAGCCCGGCGACGCGGGCGCGCGCGAGGCGCAGGTGAGCCGGATCATGGACGACCTGCGCAAGACCATGCGCGAGGCGCCCGCCGACACCGACGCCCGCCTCGGCATGAACCTGACCTTCACCCGCCCGGTGCCGGCCGGCCGCGGCGACGCCGACAATCCCGCGAAGGTCAGCTACCAGCCGCGCCAGGTCGGCAACGACATGGGGCTCTGGGTCATCGGCACCGGCTGGATGGCGCTCGTGGCCGAGGTCCTCCCGGAGAACGGGGAAAACCCCGACCATCCCGAGGACGCCGACTGGTGGACGTCGACGGGGCTCGCCTACGCCGCCGTCGGCGAGGGCCAGCGCGCCGACACGGCGTTCCGCCGCGCGACCGAGCTCGACGGGGCCTCGGTGGCCGCCTGGCTGGGGCGCGGCGTGTCCTCGGTGATGATCGGCGACGAGACCGGCGCCGTCGCGGCGCTGCGCAAGGCGCTCGAGATCTCGCCCAAGAACAAGGCCGCCCGCGACGGACTCAAGTGGCTGCTGCGGCCCGCGGCCTCGACCGCCGGAGACAAGAAATAATGAAGAAGGATTTGATGAAATCGTTCGTGCGCCGCGTCCATTTCGTCGGCATCGGGGGCGTGGGCATGAGCGGCATCGCCGAGGTGCTCAACAACCTCGGCTACAAGGTCTCCGGCTCCGACGCGAAGTCCACCGAGACCACCCGCCGCCTGCAGGCCGCCGGCGTGCGCGTGTTCGAGGGCCACGCCGCCGCGAACGCCGCAGGAGCGCAGGTCGTCGTCGTCTCCTCGGCGGTCGCCGCGGACAACCCCGAGGTCGCCTGGGCGCGCAAGCGCGGCGTCCCCGTGGTCCTGCGCGCGCAGATGCTCGCCGAGCTCGGCCGCATGAAGAAGACCGTCACCGTCGCCGGCTCCCACGGCAAGACCACGACGACGTCCCTCGTCTCGATGGCCCTGCGCGAGGCCGGCGCGGGCCCGACGATGATCATCGGCGGCCAGCTCAAGAACATCCAGTCCAACGCGAAGCTCGGCGTCGGCGAGTACCTGGTCGCCGAGGCCGACGAGTCCGACGGCTCGTTCCTGTTCCTGACGCCGCTCGTCGCCGTCGTCACGAACATCGACAACGACCACATGGATCACTACAAGACCATGGACGCGCTCAAGGACGCGTTCGTCGCGCACCTCCAGCGCCTGCCGTTTTACGGCGCGGCGGTGCTCTGCGCCGACGACCCCGTGCTCGCCTCCATCCGCTCCAGGGTGACGCGCCCCGTCGTGACCTTCGGCTTCGGCGCCGGCGCCGACTGGCGCGCGAAGAACGCGCGCCTGGGCAAGGACGGCTCGGCGTGCGACGTCCTGCACAAGGGGAGGAAGATCCTCACCTTGCGCCTGCGCGTCGCCGGCCGCCACAACGTCTCGAACGCGCTCGCCGCCCTCGCCGCGGGCCATTTCCTCGGCTTCGACCTCAAGCGCCTCGCGCGCGGGCTGGCGGACTTCAGCGGCGTCGGCCGCCGCATGGACCGCCTCGGCGCGGCCGGCGGCGTCGAGTTCGTCGACGACTACGGCCACCATCCGACCGAGGTGCGCGCCACGCTCGCCGCGGTCGCCGGCCTCTGGAAGGCCAAGCGCGTCGTCGTCATCTTCCAGCCGCACCGCTTCAGCCGCACGAAGCTCCTCTCCCGGGAGTTCGGCTCCGCGTTCAAGGGCGCCGACCTGGTCTACGTAACCGACATCTACGCGGCGGGGGAGAAGCCGATCCCCGGCGTCACCTCCCGCGTCATCGTCGACGCGATCCGCAAGACCGGCGTGAACGCCCGGCCGTTCTCCGGCGCGCTCGACGCCGCGCGCGACCTGCGCCCGGGCGACGTCGTGCTGACCCTCGGCGCCGGCGACGTGTGGAAGTTCGGCGAGGTCCTCCTGCGCCGGCGCCGCGGCGGCAGCGCGGCGGGGGTTTAGGATGGGAGCCAGGCTCAGCCAGCACTTCCTGCGCGACGAGGGCGCCCGCGACGCCGTCGCGGGGCTCGTCCACGCCGGCCCCTCGGACCGCATCCTCGAGATCGGCCCCGGCCGCGGCGCGCTCACCGGCCGACTGCTCGCGACCGGCGCGCCCGTGACCGCGATCGAGCTCGACGAGATCATCGCCGGCAAGCTCGCCGGCATGGTCGGCCCCGAGGCGGCGAAAAATCTCAAGACGATCAACGAGGACTTCCTGCGCTTCGACCTGCGCGAGCTCGGCCCCGGCCCGTTCATCGTCGTCGGCAACCTGCCCTACGCGGTCGGCACGCCCATCCTGCAGCGCCTGCTCGACTGGGACGGCTGGACGCGCGCGGTCCTGATGTTCCAGCTCGAGGTCGGCGAGCGCATCGTCGCCAAGCTCGGCGGCGCGGACTACGGCCTGCTGTCGCTGTCCGTCCTCGCCCGCGCCGACGCGGAGCTGGCCTTCGAGGTCCCGCGCGAGGCGTTCATGCCGATCCCCAACGTGGAATCCGCGGTCGTCGTGCTCACGCGCCTCGCCCAGCCGCGCCTGCCCGCGGCCGAGGAGAAGGCGTTCTGGCGCCTGGCCAAGATCGCGTTCTCCCAGCGCCGGAAGATGGCGGCGGGCGTGCTCTCGAAGGCGGTCGGCAAGCCCCGCGCCGAGGTGGACGCGGCGTTCAAGGCCGCCGGCCTCGGCGTCTCGGCCCGGCCCGAGGAGATTCCGTTCGACGCCTGGCGCGCGCTGGCCCGCGCCCTATGCCCCTGAGGCGCTGGGCCTGGGCGGGCCTCGCGGCCGCCCTGCTCGCCGCCGCCGGCCTGCGCGCCGGGCTCGTCGTCCACCGCTACTTCGACACCGACGAGCTCGTGCATCTCCACGCGGGACTGCTCGTCGCCCGCGGCAACCTCCCGTTCCGCGATTTCTTCGGCCACCACGGCCCGCTGTTCTGGGCGGCGCTCGCGCCGGTCGTCGACCCGCCTCACGATCCCGCGGCCAAGGCCCTCGCCGGCCGCCTGTTCGTCTCCCTGTTCTGGCTCGGGACCTTGCTGCTCGCCGCGCGCCCGCGCAAGGGCGCGTCCCCGCTCGAGGGCGCGCTCGCCGCGGCCTGGCTCGCGTCCTTCGCCGTCTTCGCCCAGAAATCCCTCGAGATCCGCCCCGACGTCCCGGGCATGTTCCTCGTCCTCGCCGCCGCCTACGCGATCGGCCGTCCCGGCCGGGAGGCGGGCCCGCTCGCGGGCGTCCTGCTCGGCCTCGCGCTGTGGCTCACCCCGAAGGCGGCGTTCCCCGCCGCGGGGCTCCTCCTCGGCGCGGCCTGGCGCCTGCCCGCCAAGGACCGCGCGCGCGTCCTGAGCCGCGCGGCGCTCGGC
>JAMPYD010000205.1 GCA_023700845.1 Elusimicrobiota bacterium
ACTCGACCGTGCCCGTGATCGTCCACGTGGCACCTCCGGGCGCCCGCGCCACCTCCGCGGGCGTCTTCATCCTGATGGCCTCCGACGCGGCGGCCATGGCCCCGGGCACGCATCTGGGGGCGGCGCATCCCGTGGGCCTCGGCGGGGAGAGTCCCCCGGCCGAAAAGCACAAGAAGGACCCCAAAGGGGCGAAGCTCTCCATCCTGAACGAAAAGGCGGTCTCCGACGCCGCGGCCTACGTCCGGGTGCTGGCGTCGGAGAAAGGCCGCAACGCCGCGTGGGCCGAGCGGGCCGTGCGCGAGAGCGTGTCGCTGACGGCGGAGGAGGCCCTGGCGCAGAAGGTGGTGGAGATCGTCGCGGCGGACCGGGAGGAGCTGTTCCGCAAGCTGGAAGGGCGCCCGTTCGACAAGCGCGGGCGCAAAGGACGGCTGTCGTTGGCCCGGGCGGAGGTCCGGGATTTTCCGATGGCTCCCCTTCGCCGCGTCCTCCAGGTCATCGCCAACCCCAACCTCGCCCTCCTCCTCCTGATGATCGGGATCTACGGCCTGATCTACGAGTTCAGCAGCCCGGGGGTAGGCTTCGGCGCGGTCGTCGGCCTGACCTGCCTGATCCTCGCGGGCTACTCCCTGAGCATACTGCCGGTCAACTACGCGGGGCTCCTGCTCATCGCCCTCGGCGTCGTCCTGCTGATCCTCGAGATCCAGATCGTCTCGTACGGCCTGCTCGCGATCGGCGGGCTGATCCTGCTGGTCCTCGGAAGCCTGTTCCTCTTCGACACCGGACAATCCTATGCCCGGATCTCGCTCGAGGTCGTCCTCGGGACGGCGGCGGCGACGGGGGCCTTCATTCTGCTCGCGGTCTCCAAGCTGCTCAAGACCCGCCGGCTGAAGCCGGCGGTCGGCGTCGAGACCCTCGTCGGGCGCACGGGCGAGGCGCGGGACGCGCTCGCGCCCGAGGGCACGGTCTTCCTCGACGGCGAGCTGTGGACGGCGAAGGCCCCGTCACGGGTGGAGAAAGGCGCGCGCGTCAAGGTCGTCGAGGTCGTCGGGAACATGCTGCGAGTCGAGGAACTCAAGGAGAAGAGCCATGATTGAACTGTTCGGCCTGCTGATGCCCGCCGTCGTCATCACGGTCGTGCTGCTGGGGCAGGCGATCCGCATCCTGCGCGAATATGAGCGCGGCGTCGTCTTCCGCCTCGGCCGCCTGATCGGCGCCAAGGGGCCCGGCCTCATCCTCCTGATCCCGGGCGTCGACAAGATGGTCCGGGTGGACCTGCGCACCGTCACGCTCGACGTCCCGGTCCAGGAGCTCATCACCAAGGACAACATCCCCGCGAAGGTCAACGCCGTGTGCTACTTCCGGGTGCTGGACCCCTCGAAGGCCGTCAACCAGATCGAGAACTACATGGTGGCGACCTCGCAGATCGCGCAGACGACCTTGCGCAGCGTCGTGGGTCAGGCCGACCTCGACGAGCTGCTCAGCGAGCGGGACAAGATCAACCAGCGCCTGCAGCAGATCATCGACCAGCAGACCGACTCGTGGGGGATCAAGGTCAGCGTGGTCGAGGTCAAGGATGTGCAGATCCCGGAGCAGATGCAGCGCGCGATCGCCCAGCAGGCCGAGGCGGAGCGCGGACGGCGCGCCAAGGTGATCATCGCCGAGGGCGAGATGCAGGCGTCCCTGAAGCTGGCCGAGGCGGCGGGCATACTCAGCGCCCAGCCGGCGGGCATGCAGCTGCGCTTCCTTCAGACCGCCCAGACCTTGGGCGGGGAGAGGAGCACGACCTTGTTCTTTCCCCTGCCGATGGACCTCATCCAGGCCGTCATGAAGAAGCTCGGCAAGGACGAATCGCCCGCATAAACGGTAGAATCCCGATGAGCACGAGCGCGCCGGAGGCCGACCTTTCGATGACGACGCAGCGACGGACGAGGTCCAAAGCGATCACGGCCCCGACGGGCTGGTACAAGGACGCCGTCATCTACGAGCTGCACGTCCGCGCGTTCTTCGACGGCAACGGGGACGGGAAGGGCGACTTCGCGGGCCTGACCCGGAAGCTCGACTACCTCCAGGACCTCGGCGTGACCGCGATCTGGCTCCTGCCCTTCTATCCGTCCCCCCTCCGCGACGACGGCTACGACATCTCGGACTTCTTCGGCGTGCATCCCGACTACGGGAGCCTGGAGGATTTCAAGGAGTTCCTCCACGAGGCCCACCGCCGCGGCCTGAAGGTGATCACCGAGCTCGTCCTCAACCACACCTCCGACCAGCACGAGATGTTCCAGAAAGCGCGCCGGGCCCCGGTGGGGAGCCTCGAGCGGGACATGTACGTCTGGAGCGACGACCCGCAGAAATACCGCGACGCCCGGATCATCTTCTCGGACTTCGAGACCTCGAACTGGGCCTGGGACCCGACGGCCAAGGCCTACTACTGGCACCGGTTCTACTCCCATCAGCCCGACCTCAACTTCGACAACCCCGGCGTCCGCGCCTACGTCCTCAAGGCGCTGGACTTCTGGCTCGGCCTGGGAGTGGACGGCCTGAGGCTCGACGCGGTCCCCTACCTCTTCGAGCGCGACGGGACCTCCTGCGAGAACCTGCCGGCGACGCACTCCTTCCTCAAGGAGCTGCGCCGGCACGTCGACCGGAAATACAAGGAGCGCATGCTCCTGGCCGAGGCCAACCAGTGGCCCGAGGACGCGGCCGCGTATTTCGGCGACGGCGACGAGTGCCACATGGCGTTCCACTTTCCCATCATGCCCCGCCTGTTCATGGCGCTGCGCATGGAGGACTGCTCCCCGATCGTCGACATCCTCGAGCAGACGCCCGACGTCTCCGACCGCGGCCAATGGGCGCTCTTCCTGCGCAACCACGACGAGCTCACCTTGGAGATGGTGACCGACGAGGAGCGGGACTACATGTACCGCTTCTACACCAAGGAAACCCGGGCGCGGATCAACCTCGGCATCCGCCGGCGTCTGGCCCCGCTCCTCGGGAACCACCGGCGGAAGATCGAGCTCCTCAACGCCCTGCTGTTCAGCCTGCCGGGGACCCCCGTCCTGTACTACGGCGACGAGATCGGCATGGGCGACAACATCCACCTCGGCGACCGCAACGGCGTGCGCACGCCGATGCAGTGGAACGCCGACCGCAACGCGGGGTTCTCCCGCGCCAACCCGCAATCCCTCTATCTGCCCATCGGCATCGACCCGGAATACCATTACGAGGCCGTCAACGTCGACATCCAGCAGAACAACTCGCACTCGCTGTTCTGGTGGACGAAGCGCCTCATCGACCTGCGCAAGCGCTACAAGGCCTTCGGCCGCGGGTCGATGTCGTTCGTCGGCTGCGAGAACCGGAAGATCTTCGCCTTCGTCCGCTCCCACGACGAGGAGCTCATCCTCGTCGTGGCCAACCTCTCGCGCTTCGTCGAGCTGGCCGAGCTCGACCTGTCGCGGTTCAAGGGCCTGAGCCTCGTCGAGATGTTCGGCCGCTTCGAGTTCCCGCCGGTGAAGGAGGAGCCCTACCGGCTCACCTTGGGCCCTCACTCCTTTTATTGGTTCCGGATCAGGAAGCCCACCGTCCCCGGGGTCGCGGGAGCGTCGACGCCCCCGGTGCCGGCGCTGCGCTGCTCGGAGTCGTGGACGGAGATCTTCTCGGAGAAGTCGTCCTCGAATCTCCGCGAGGCCCTGGCCGCCCATCTCCGCGTCCGGCACTGGTTCGAGGGGAAATCCCATCAGCTCCGGTCGGTGCGCCTCGTCGAGGAGGCGGTCCTGAGCGCCGAGGACAAATCCGGCGCCCGATTCTGCCTCGTCGAGGCGGAATTCGTGGACGCGCCGCCGGAGACCTACGTGCTGCCGCTCGCCTTCGCCGACGGCGAGAAGGCGGAGAAGATCCGGCAGGAGCGGCCTTTCGCCGTCGTGGCCCTGATCCGCGGCAAGGGCGCGGGCCGCGGCGCCGAGGGGGTCCTCTTCGACGCGATGTACGATCCGGCCTTCTGCGCGACTTTGCTGACCGGGATCCGCGAGGGGCGGCGCCTCAAGGGGCGCCATGGGGAGATCGCGCTGAGCGCCTTGCCGTCGCTCGAAGCCGTGATCGGCGACCAGGCCCAGCCCGAGGCCTCCTTGGCGGCGACCGTCCAGCGCAACACCTCGATCCGCTTCGGCGACCGCCTGATCCTCAAGCTGTTCCGCCGCCACCACGAAGGCCAGAATCCCGACGCGGAGATCGGGCGCTACCTCGAGAAGAAGGGCTTCCGCGCCTCGCCCGCCCTCGCCGGCGAGATCACCTACCGCCCGCGCCGCGGCGAGCCGAGTCTGCTCGCGGTCCTCCATTGCTTCGTCCCGAACCGGGGCGACGCCTGGCAGTACACCCTCGACTCCCTGCGCCGCTATTTCGACGACATCCCCGCGACCGCCGAGGCCCCCAAGGAGCCGGCGGGCCCGGCCGATGCCGCGCCGCCGCCCCTCGCGGTCGAGCGCCTCGGCGACTCCCTGGCGACCGCCAAGCTGCTCGGCCTGCGCACGGCCGAGTTCCATCTGGCGCTGTCCGAGCCGCCGGGGGACCCGGGCTTCGCCTCCGAGGACTTCTCGGAGCTGTACCAGAGGTCGCTGTACCAGTCGCTGCGCAACCAGGCCAACGAATCCCTGTACCTGCTGCGCGGCAAGCTCAAGGAGATCCCCGAGCCGCATCGCCCCTTGGCGGAAGCGATCCTCGGCCGGCGCGAGCAGCTCCAGGCTCGCCTGCGCGCGCTCATCGGCAAGCGGGTCTCCGGCCGCCGCATCCGCTGCCACGGCGACTACCACCTCAAGCAGCTGCTCTACACGGGCAGCGATTTCCAGATATTCGA
>JAMPYD010000206.1 GCA_023700845.1 Elusimicrobiota bacterium
CAAGGCACGACGGGCTGCCATGGCTCGGGATCGGGGACCTACGAGCCATAAGAGCTTATGCCGCGGTCGCACCGGAGCCGGGCAGCCGCGCTGGTCCTTCTGCTGAATCTGGCGGGGGGACCGGCGCGCGCGCTCACGCGCTCGGGATCGATGAGCTGGAACTTCAACGACATCACGACCCGGGACCCGTCCGGGAGGGGGCGCTTCTCCTCCTGGGGCCAGGCCTACGGCCTGAACCTCGGCGGGAACCTCCTGCACCCTTACTTGGGAACCTTCGCCGCCGGCGGAGAATATTCCGAGGGCTCAAACATCAACTCCACGGTGAATACCGGCGCGACCGGCCAGCGCGTCATCGGCGGCAACGCCTCGTTGGACTTATTCCATCATGACGTCCAGCGCTATGTCCGCTTCGCTCCCAACTACTCGGTCCAGAGCACGAAATACCTGGGCAGCCCCGAAACCAAATACACGAATAATTTCTGGGGGTACACCACCGGCCTCTCGCTGCCCTACCTTCCCGCGATCAACGCCAGCAGGCAATACAACCGGATCAAGAACGCCTTCGGAGACGTCTCCACCGATCAGCGTCAGACCCTCATGAGCGAGGACCTCTCCTACCAGGCGCGGGGCCTTCGCCTGCGCCTCAATCAGGAGCGCCAGCGGACCGAGGACTCCGGCGCCGTCCTGCCCTCCCCTCTCGCGACGACCCAGAGAGGCTCCCTCGACTACGGCCTGAGCAACCTCAAGCGCCTGCGGCTGCAGTACCTGACCTTGCACACGGAATACCTGCGCTTCGCGACCGACGGCGCGACGAGGTCGAAATCGCTCTCCAATTTCGTCAGCCTGAGGACGAACGACGTCAGGACCGGGTCCTGGAAGCACTCGCTCAACTACACCAACGACTCGCGGCGGGACCTTCTGCGAAGGACCCACGACATGGCTCATGCCATGCTCATCACCAGCAATCGCCCGGTCCGGCGCGGCAACTTCGTCAACTCCACGGCGGCCGGGGCCTCCGGCCGGGGCCTGGCGACGCGCCGGGCCAGCGTCTCCCCTTATCTCAGCCTCGCCTTCCGAGAGGGACGGGTGCTGACGGCCTTCAACGGGTTCCTGGGGCGGTCCCGCTCGGCCTCGGGAGCCGCCTCCTTGGGCGATTCCCTGGGAACCCGGCTGGACCTCAGGCCCCGCAAGACGCTCAATTTCTTCGCCGATCTGAACACCAACGAATCCATCCCGCTGACCGCGGACGCCCCGGCCGGCCAGCGCAGCAGCCGCGCCGGCGCGGGCGGCACCCGCCGATACGGCGGCGGCGAGACCACTTTGCGCTATGACCGCACGCGGGACCGTTCCTACGCCACGGGAAGCGGCTCTGACAGCGACCAGATCAACCTCAACGCCTCCTCCACGCCCGCGCCGCGGCTGAACACCTCGCTGGGCGCCAGCTTCAGCGAGACCCGGACCACCGAGGGGACCGTTTACGACTCGAAGAACCTCACCGGCGCGCTGACGTACGCGACGCTCTGGGGCCTGAGCCTGAACGCCGACGCGAGCTTCGCCGCCGCCGAGCAGTACACCACGCACGCCGGCCTGACCTACTCCATGGGCAAGACCAGCCTCAGCCTCAAATACACCTACACCGCCACCCCCTTGCCGTCGTCGTTTTCGCACATCAGCGTCACGTTGTCGCGCACGCTATGAGACGCCCGCCCCGATTGCTATGATGCCGCTATATTCCGTGGAGGACTCTATGAAACCGCTCCTGACCGCCCTCGCCGTTCTCGCCCTCTCCCCCCTCGCCATGGCCGCCGACCTGACCGGCACCGTGATCGAGAGCATGGACTCCGGCGGCTACACCTATCTCCAGATCAAGACCGCCTCCGGCGAAAAGAAATGGGCGGCCGTCACCAAGACGAAGATCCAGAAGGGCGCCAAGGCGACCGTCGTCAACACGATGGACATGATGAACTTCGAGAGCCCCACCTTGAAGCGCAAGTTCGACGTCATCGCCTTCGGGACGCTGGGCGAAAGCGGGTCGTCCGCGCCGGCCGCCGACCCGCACGGCGGGGCCGCGAAGGGCGGCGCGATGGGCGGCATGCCGCCCCACGGCGCCCGCACCGAGGTCAAAGGCCCCATCAAGGTCGCCAAGGCCGCCGGCCCCGACGCCCGCACCGTCGCCGAGGTCCACGCCCAGAAGAAGGAGCTCAAGGGCAAGGACGTCGTCGTCTCCGGCAAGGTGGTCAAGTACAACTCCGGCATCATGGACCGCAACTGGGCCCACCTGCGCGACGGCTCCGGCAAGGCGAAGGACGGCAGCGACGACCTCACGGTCATCATGAAGGACGAGTCCGCCGTCGGCCGGGTCATCACGGTCAAGGGCAAGGTCGTCCTCGACAAGGACCTCGGCGGAATGTACAAGTTCCCCGTGTCCCTCGAGGACGCCGTCCTCGTCAAGTAAGCGTCCGTTCCGTCGTCGAGAGGTCATGAAGAAGATCGAGGGATTCCGCTGCATCGCGTGCGGGTCGCCGTGCGGCCTGTCCGAGGCGAAATACGTCTGCCCGCGCTGCGGCGGGAACCTCTCGGTCGTCTACGATCACAAGGCCCTTCGCAAACGGATCAGCCGCAAGTCGCTGAAGGCCGATCCGGAGCGAAGCCTCTGGCGCTACCTCGACGTCCTGCCGGTCGAGGGCCGCTCCGGCATCCCTCCCGTTCAGGCCGGCTGGACGCCTCTGTATCACGCCCGAAAGCTCGGCGCCGACCTCGGGCTCAAGAACCTGTACCTCAAGGACGACGGCCGCAACCCGTCCGCCTCCTTTAAAGACCGGGCGAGCGCCGTCGTCGCGGCGCGGGCCTTCGAGACCGGGGAGAAGACCGTCGCCGGCGCCTCGACCGGGAACGCCGCCGCGTCCTTGGCCTGCATGATGGCCCAGCGCGAGACCAAGCCCGTCATCTTCGTGCCCCGGACCGCGCCGCCCGCCAAGGTGGCCCAGCTCCTCGTTTACGGCGCGACCGTCCTCAGCGTGGACGGCACCTACGATCAGGCCTTCGACCTGTGCCGCGAGGCCTGCGACGAGTTCGGCTGGTACAACCGCAACACCGGCTACAACCCCTTCACGCGGGAAGGCAAGAAGACCTGCGCCTTCGAGCTCTGCGAGCAGCTCGATTGGAAGGTCCCCGATTTCGTGTTCGTCTCCGCCGGCGACGGGAACATCATCAGCGGCCTCTGGAAGGGCTTCACGGACTTCCACGCCTTGGGGCTGATCGACCGGCTCCCGAGGATGGTCGCCGTGCAGGCCGAGGGCAGCGCCGCGATCGCCGACGCCTGGAAGAGCGGCGGGCCGATCAAGCCCGTGAGCGGAAAGACCGTCGCCGACAGCATCTCGGTGAGCCTGCCCCGCGACGGCGCGGCGGCCGTCGCCGCGCTCAAGGAGTCCAAGGGCTTCGCCGTGACGGTGAGCGACCGGGAGATACTGGCCGCCATCCCCGCGCTGGCGCGCGGGGCTTCCGTATTCGCCGAGCCCGCCGGGGCGGCCGCCTACGCGGGCCTGGCCCGGTGCGCGGCGGCGGGGAAGATACGGGAGAACGACACGGCGGTGATCGTGATCACGGGCAGCGGCCTGAAGGACGTGGCGAGCGCCATGAAGGTGGCCGGACGGCCTCACGAGGTCGGGACGAGCATGGCCTCGGTCCGGCGCGTGGCGGCTCGAGAGAAGATTTCTTAGACAGGAGATCCATGAAGATCAACGAAGCGGTTTTAAAGAAGACGGCCAAGCTGTGCAAGGAGCGCGGGGTCGTGATCCCGACCTTCGCGCAGATGAAGGATCCCTCCAAGGCTCCCGCCTCGGCCCACGCCCGGCTTAAGAAGGTCGGCATGAACGACCTCGACCCGGCCAACCTGTTCCGCATCACCTGGAAGAACGACGCGAAGACGGGCCTTTTCGGGGGCGTGAACTACCTCGAGATCCCGAAATCCATCACCGGCATCGACGCCCGCGTCATCGGCCTCGTCGGCAAGCACTTCCCCACCGGCGCCCATAAGGTCGGCGCGGCCTTCTCCTGCCTCGCCCCCCGCCTCGTGACGGGAGAGTTCGACCCCACGTCGCAGAAGGCCGTGTGGCCTTCGACGGGCAACTACTGCCGCGGCGGGGCCTTCGACAGCGCTTTGCTGGGCTGCACCGCGGTGGCGATCCTGCCCGAGGGCATGAGCAAGGAGCGCTTCGCGTGGCTGAAGTCCATCGGGGCCGAGGTCATCGCGACGCCCGGAACGGAATCCAACGTCAAAGAGATTTACGATAAATGCTGGGAGATCAAGAAGACGCGCAAGGACTGCGTGATCTTCAACCAGTTCGAGGAGTTCGGCAACCCGACGTGGCACTACCACGTGACCGGCGGCGCGATCGAGGAGGTCTTCGAGAAGGTGAAGGGCAAGAACGGCCGCCTGGCGGGCTACGTCTCCGCCACCGGCTCGGCGGGCACCATCGCCGCCGGCGACTACCTGCGGGTCAAGTTCCCCGCGGTGCGCGTGGCCGCCTCCGAGGCCCAGCAGTGCCCGACCTTGTTCATGAACGGCTTCGGCGAGCACCGCATCGAGGGCATCGGCGACAAGCACATCCCTTGGGTGCACAACGTGCGCAACACCGACATGGTCGTCGCCATCGACGACGAGGACTGCATGCGCCTGCTGCGCCTGTTCAACGACCCCGCGGGCCGCAAGCACCTGCTCGCCGAGGGCGTGGAGAAGTCCGCCGTCGAGCAGCTCGGCCTGCTCGGCATCTCCGGCATCTCCAACATGCTCTCCGCCGTCAAGCTCGCCAAGTACTACGAGCTCGGCAAGGACGAC
>JAMPYD010000207.1 GCA_023700845.1 Elusimicrobiota bacterium
CCGTCGCCGTAATGCAGAAGGTCGACGCCGAAGCCCATCTCGAGAACCAGGGGGAGCACCGGAGCCCCCTGGCCGAAGCGGAGCTCGCTCAGGCCGGGCAAGGTCTCCGCGGACACGACGAAGGCCAGACGCCGGGACGCCGCCTCGGCGCGCCGCTCGTCCCACGCCGGCAGGAAGGCCGCGATCCGCGCGGCCCAGGCCTTCTCGAACTCGGCGCTCCGCCCGGCCGCGGCGGCGATCGCCGAGAGGCAGGCGCGGGTCCCCGCGACGCCGTACGCGGCGGGCACGGTCAGGACCTCGCCGCGCCCTTCGCCGAGAACGGCGCGGATCTTGTCGCCGAGATCGGAGGCGCGCTCGCAGAAGACGTGACGGGACGCCTTGGGTATGTCCTTCAGCGCGGCGAGGTCCATCTCCGGATAGAACGAGGCGTTCGCCCTCAGGCCGAGGTCGCGGAGCAGGGGCAGGACCGCCTCCTCGCGGAAGCGGCGCGGAAAATGGAAGAGGTTGACGGCGTCCGGCGCCCCGGAGGACTCGAAGAAGCCCTCGCGCGAGAGGATGGAGCGCAGGCACGCCTCGACGCTGTTCATCTGAAGGGCGTCGTTCATGCTCACTTCGACGGCCGTCCCGCCGCAGGCGGCCGCGCAGCGGCGCGCCAGGCCGTCGAGGTCGTCGCCCATGACCAGGGGCGTGCACAGCTTGTTGACCAGCACGAACTCCGCGCCGCCGGCGCGGCGGCCGACCGCGTCCACGAGCGCGTCCATCGTCGGGGAGGTGCCCATGACGATCTCCCGCTCGCCGATCTCGGCCGCCGCGGAGCGCTCCGAGCCGCCGAGGCCCAGGCCGTGGCGCAGCGGCTGCTCGAACGGATAGTCCAGGAACGACCACTTGCCGAAGGTGCGCGCCGGCTCGGAATAGAAGCACTCGCGGTCGGAGTACTCGACGATCATCGTCTTCGCCAGGCTCCAGTCGAGCGGGCGGCGGGCGTCCTCGAAGTCCTGGTCGCAGAAGAAGTTGCGCCAGCCGTCGGACAGCGCGGCGACCTCCCCCCCGACGCCGGGGGCCGGCGCGCCGCCGAAGGGCCGCAGGTCGTCCGTGCCGAAGGCCTCGGCGTGGCGCGCGAAAATGCCGTCGCAGCGCCCGCCCTCCGCGCAATCGCCGCAGGCGGGCGCCTTGAGCCGGTCCTTCTGCGCGCCCGGCCGGAGGTTGACGGTCTCGGCCAGGCCGGGCTTGCCGCCGCGCCGGACGCGGTCGACGGAGACGACGGGCTCCAGGCGGAGGTTCTTGTGGCGGCCGCGGTGATCCGGCACGGCGCACAGGGGCAGGCCGTCGAGCCACAGCTCCGCCCCGGACGCCTCGGCCAGCCGCGCGAGCGCGGGCACGGCCTCGCGCCACCACGCGTGGGGCAGGGCGCGCTCCGCGTACCGCCGCGCGCCCTCGCCCTCCGGCACCAGCTGCGAGAGCTGGACGCGCCGCACCCCGCCCAGGCCGAGCGCGAAGCGCACGATCGCCTCGGCGCGGCCGGCGTTGAGCGTCGTCAGGACCGTGTTGGTCGCGAGGAAGACGGAGGGCCGGGCGCGGGCGTGGCCGAAGGCGCGCAGGAGGCGCGCGAAGCCCCCCGGCGTCCGCGTCGATTTTTCATGGAGCCCGGCCGCGTCGCCGTGGATCGAGAGCGTGAGCTCGTCGACGAGGGGCAGGGCCGCCGCGGCGAGGCCGGCGTCGGCGAGGCCCCAGCCGTTGGAGACCACGGAGGTCCGGTAGCCGAGGTCCTTGGCGGCCTTGAGCGCGCCGACGAAGCGGGGATGCAGGCTGGGCTCGCCGGCGCCCGCGAACGCCACGCGCTCGACGCCCTCGCGTCGCTTGGTCGCGAGCGTCCGGGCGATCTCGCGCGAGGTCACGGGGGCGTCCCGGAAGCTCCGCAGGCTCTCGGACTCGGAGCAGAAGACGCAGTCCTGGCTGCAGTCGTAGCTGAGCTGGAACTCCATGGCCTTGATCACGCCGCCGCCCCCGCCGGCAGGGAGAGGCAGAACTCCGTCAGCGCCGCGTCGACCGCGCGGGTCGAGGCGAGGATGCCGGCGGGAAACGCGTCGCTCAGCACCTGGCTTACGTCGGCCGCGGGCCGCGCGGCGAGCAGCCCGCAATTGAGCACGTCGCCCAGGCGCAGGCGGCCGCGGTGCGGACGAACCGCGTCCGCCAGGATCAGGTTGGAGTTGTAGATCTCGCCGTCGGTGTCGACGACCAGTCCGTCGTTGTACAGCGGCGTCGAGCCGCGGCGCGAGAGATTGACGACCTCGACGGGACGCCCCGCCGCGGCCCAGCGGCCCAGGACCAGGCGCAGGCCGGCGAAGGCGGCGGACAGTCCCTTGAGCTGCGCGGGGGTCCAGGCCACGAAGTACGCGGGCAGGAAGTTGAAACGGGCGTAGCCCAGGCGCCGCGCCGACGCCAGGCGGCGGGCGGTCATGGCCGGCGCCTCGCCGGGAGGGATGAGGAAGTTGTGGACCACGCCGCGAAGCCGCGCCGCCCACGGGTGAGGGCGGCTCACGAAGACCTCGACCTCGGGCCGGCGCGCCAGGAGGGACTCCACCGCGGGCAGGCCCTTGCCGTGCGTGGGAAGCTCCACCGCCGTCCCCGGGGCCACCGCCGCCAGCCTCGCCAGCGCGCGCCCCACGAGGTCGGGCCGCAGCAGGGGCTCGCCGCCGAACAGCTTCACGCGCGCGGGAGAGGCCAGCCGGGGCAGCAGCCCGTCGATCGCGGCGTCGAGGACGCCCTCCGACATGTCGGCGTCGTCGAAGCCCTGGGGGCAATACCCGCAGTTCCGGTCGCAGCGGCGGGTGAGGACCAGGACCAGCAGGCGGTCGCTTCTCACGAGGCCTTCCTCACCGGCACGAACTCGTCCCAGCCGAACAGCTCGGGGTACTCCCGCCACGGCCCTTCGCACTGGGCGTGCCAGTCGCACTGCGCGCAGAGAGGCCCGCGGCTCTTGCCCTCGTCGATGCGCGTGCGCGTGTAGTCGGGGATCACGCAGTCGGCGTCGTAGATGCGCGTGCGCGGGATGATCTGCTCCGCGACGTACTTCTCGTAGCCGCCCATCAGGCAGTATGGGATGGCCTCGGTCATGACGGTCCGGCCGGCCTTGATTCCCACATCAAGCGCACGCTTTACATAGGGCTCGATGAGGCTCTTGCGGGCGGTCAGCCAGTTCTTGTTCTCCCCGGCGCGGCCGCTCATGTGCATGAACGCGAACTGGAACTGGTCCGCGCCCAGCGCGACGAGCAGGCGCGCCAGGTCGGGGAGATCGCGGTAGTTCGCCTTCGTGATCACGGAATTGACGATGACGCGCTGCTTGAGCTTCTTGAGATTGCGCATGCCGGAGATCGTCTGCATGAAGGCTCCGGGGGCCCCCGTCAGGTAGTCATGAATCTTCGCCGTCGAGCCGTGCAGCGAAGGCCCGAATTCGTTGACGCCCGCGTCGATGAGCCGTTTGCAGAAGTCCTCGTAGCAAAAAGTCCGTCCGTTGCTCTGTACCTGGATCAGCGTATAGCCGAGGTCCCGCGCGGCCTTCGCGATCCTGACGATCTCCTTGTGCAAGGTCGGCTCGCCGCCGGTGATGACCACGCCCACCGCGCCGCCCGCCCTCCCTTCCTCGAGGGACTTGATCAGCTCCTCCTCGGGCTTGGTCGGCAGGCGCTCGCGCTTGTCGCCCTGCACGCAGAAGTGGCAGTAGTTGTTGCAGCGGAAGCCGACCTTCAAATCGATCCGTTCGCTCAAGACGCCTCCGCCCGCACCTTCTCGATGATCGTTTGCGCCGGCGTCAGGATCGGGCACAGCTCCTCGGAGGAGTAGTACACGTCCATCTGGTACAGCCCGGCGCAGATCTTCTCGACCGTGCATTCCTTGCAGCGCGGCGCCTTCCCGTAGCTCCAGGAGCTCTTGTCCTGCTGGCGCCGCCCCTTCTCGTCGAGGAAGTAGATGTCGCGCCCCTCGTCCTTGATGAACTTGCGCGTCTCCGTCGAGAAGTGGCCGAAGTCGGACATGAAGCACAGCGGCACGCGCTCGACGCGGAAGGACTTGCCGGCCTTCGTCAGCCACGCCATCGCGCGGTGCAGCTCCACCTCGAAGGAGCGCAGCTTCGGCACGAGCTGGGGGTTCAGGGAGGCGGCGTTCATCAGCGGGTCGAGGTTGTTCCAGACGAAGTGATGGAGGAACGGGAAGCGCTCGATGAGGAAGCGCGGCGTGAAGCTGAGGTGGTCGGCGTTGCGGGCGTTGATCACCGTGTTGATGTCCACCCGCACGCCGAGCTTGCCCGCGTTCTCGAGCGCGCGCAGGATGTTGGGCAGGGAATTCTTGTTGCCCGTCAGCTCGCCCTGGATCTCGGGCTTCGCCGAGTGCACGGAGATGTGCATGTGGTCGAGGCCGGCGTCGACGAGGGCCTTCAGGTAGTCCGGCTTGCACACGCGCTGGCCGTTGGTGATGAGGCGCGGCGGCAGGCCCTTCTTGAGGGCGTAGGCCACCAGCTCGGGCAGGCGGTCGAACAAGGTCGGCTCGCCGCCGGTGATGATCACGCCCGCGGCCTTCTCCGCGGCGAAGGAATCCACCAGCTCGGCGGCCTCCTTCCAGGAGATCACGCGTCCGTTCTCGGGGTTGGAGCAGAACAGGCATTTCTGGTTGCAGATGCGCGCGACCTGCAGATAGGCGAGCGTGGCCATCAGTCCGGCCTCCGGGGCGTGAGCTCCGCGCTGCCGAACGCGGCGAGATAACGGTCGAAGACTCCGGCGCAGTCCCCGCGGGAGGCGCAGGAGCGGCACTTCACGGGCTTGCTGCGGCG
>JAMPYD010000208.1 GCA_023700845.1 Elusimicrobiota bacterium
CCCTTGGCGACGGCCTCGGCCGCGCGCTCGTAGGAGCGCACCGCCCACGCGTCCTGCATCTCGCGCGTGAGGCCGTGCTCCTTGGCGCACAGCTCGCCGCAGTCGCCCATGTGCACGCCGTCGTACGGGTCCATCAGGCCGTCGCGCAGCACCGCGTCGAGCAGCTTCGCGTCGCCGTAGCGATAGCCGGCGCGGGCCTTGTCGAGGAGGTAGGGCGCCTTCGACATCGACTCCATGCCGCCGGCCAGGGCGAGGTCGTGCTCGCCGAGGGCGATGCCCTGGGAGACCATCATGACGGCCTTCATGCCCGAGCCGCAGACCTTGTTGACCGTCGTGGCGCCCACCGAGACGGGGATGCCGGCCGCGATCGCGGCCATGCGCGCGGGGGCCTGGCCGATGCCGGCGGGGATCACGCAGCCGAGCACGACCTCGCCGAGCTCGGAGGCTTTCACGCCGGCCTTGGCGATCGCGTCGGCGGCGGCCTTGGCGGCCAGCTGCGGCGCGGTGTGATTGACGAACGCGCCGTTGATGGAGCCGATGGCGGTTCGGGAGGCGGAGAGGACGAGGATGTCGTTCATGAGGGACTCCTTACGAGTAGTAGACGATGCGGGCGGCGATGCCGCAAAGCACGGAGACGGCGGCGCCCATGTAGAACGTGAAGGCGGTCAGCTCGAACAGCCGGCGGCGGCGCAGGAAGAACATCACCCCGAGCCAGCCCGCCGCGAGGAGCACGGCGCCGAGGACGGTCGGGAACAGGAAGCACAGCGCGAGCACGAGGCGCTCCGCCATCGCGAGGTGCTTCTCGTCGTCGCCCGGGTAGTCGGCGCCGTGAAGGTCCTTCTCGAGGAAGTAGATGAGCACCGTGCAGGCGTGCGTGACGAGCACGAACAGGCAGCCGAGCACCGGCCATTTCTCCGGGAAGAACCCGGCGGTCGCCGTCGTCGTGACGGCGAGCGGGGCCACCGAGAAGATCACCGCGTAGTGGATGACCTGGTCCCAGGCGAAGAACAAAGTGTTGTCCGGCATCCCGTACTTGAAGATGGTGTACACGCGCCACCAGTCCTCGAGGAAGTGCGTGATGAAGATGATCGCGACGCACGTCCAGCCGTTCAGGCGGAAGAACGAGTTCTCGATCCAGAAGTCGCCGAGGAAGGGCCAGGCGATGACGAGGTAGGCGGCGGGGTGCATCGCGCAGTGGACGAGCAGGCCCCACATGCTCGTGCGCTTCCAGCGGTTGATGAAGTTCGTCTGGAGCGTGAAATCGCAGAGCAGGTGGCCGAACATCAGCCGCCAGAATATATTCATTCTATTTCGCCGTGAGGTTGAAGACCTGGTCCCAGTCGTCGGGCGGCAGCGCCGCGTAGTCCCGGGAGATGTTCTGGTAGAGCTCCCCGGGGCCGTCCTTCGGCATCAGGCCGAGGAATTCCGTGAAGCGGGCCAGCGCCTCCTCGTACTGCTTGTCGTAGAAAGCCTTGACGCCCTTTTCCCACACGGGGAGGGCCTTCGGCCAGGCGCCGGCGAGCCTGCCCTTCTCGGCGAGGGGCTCGTAGACCGGCACCGGCGTCTCCTTGCCGACGACGCGGGCGCGGCCGAGGTAGCGGGCCTCGACGGCGTCCTTGGCGCCCTGGAAGGTCGCCTCGCTGATGATGATGCTCGAGCCGAAGAACTTGTTCGCGCCCTCGAGGCGGGAGGCGAGGTTGACCTCGTCGCCGATCACGGTGTACGCGAGCTTGCGCTCGGTGCCGGTGAAGCCGACGTTCATCTGGCCCGTGTTGATGCCGATGCGGATCGCGGGAATCTCCGGCAGCCCCGGGTCGAGGTTCTTGTTGAGCTCCGCGATCGCCTGCTGGCAGTGCAGGGCCGAGAGGACCGCGTCGCGCGCGTGGGCCTTGTTCTCGAGCGGGGCGTTCCAGAACGCCATGATGCAGTCGCCGATGTACTTGTCGATCGTGCCGCGGCGGTCGAGCATGACCGAGCTCAGCGCCGACAGGTATTTATTGAGGAATTCCATCAGCGCCTCGGGGCCCATCTTCTCCGAGATCGTCGTGAAGTGCGCGATATCGAGGAAGAGCACCGTCATCTCGCGCTTCTGCGCGCCGAGCTTGGCCTTTTCGGGATCGTTGGCCAGCTCCTCGACGATCTCCGGCGAGACGAACTGGCCGAACTTGGCCTTGATCAGCTGCTTCTCGGCGCCCTCGGTCAGGACCTTGTGCACGGTCAGCACGAGGAAGCTGACGATCATCGTCAGTCCCGGCGCGACGGGCAGGATCATCGTGCCGCGGGACATCAGGTGGATGGAGCCGAAGCCCGCGCCGGCCAGCAGCGCGGCCACCGTCGCGGCCCCGGCCGCCGGCGGCAGGAAGCGCAGCAGGAAGTACGGGAGCCAGGCGGCGACGAGCACCAGGAGCAGCACCCACAGCCGGCTCGTCGCCCGGAGAGCGTCGCCGTTGAGCGCGTTGTCCGCCATGTTGAGGATGTACTCCGCTCCCGGGGCGATGCTCGTGAACGGCGTCGGATAATGGTCGTAGTACCCGGTGCTCGTCGAGCCGATGATGACGAGGGAGCCCTTCAGCGCCTTCTTCTGCGCGTCGGACAGGCGGCCGGAGAGGAGGTCCATCAGGGAGATCATCCGGTACGGCGAATAGACGGTGTCGCCCGGGACCGGGTTGACCTCGTGGCGCGGCCATTCCTTGGGCTTGCGGTAATTGAGCACGGAGGCCAGGCCGTCCTCGCCGAGCTTCGCGATCTCCTCGAGCGGCTTGTCGAGATAAACGGCGAGCGCGGCGGCGGCCATCGAGGTGACGCCGAGGTTCGGGTTGAGGGGGTCGGTCAGGTTCTTGTTGAACAGAGAGAAGAGGCGGATGTGGCCGTCGTCATCGAGGTGATCCGTGATGATCGGGCAGCCGAGCAGGCGCGCGGACGCGCGGATCAGCGGCGCCGGCATCTCGATCTTGGGCGGCGCCCCCTCGGGCGCCCCGGGGAGGACGGTGGCGATGTAGAGATGCACGACATGGCCGTGGCGCTTGGAGGCCGCCGCGAGCTCCGCGTCGCCCTCGCGCTTCTCGAGGAACAGGACGTCGAAAATGACCGTCTTGGCCCCGTATTCGCGGAGCTTGTCGAGGGCCTTCGCGTACGCGATGCGCGGGAGCGGGAAGCCGTGCTTGCCGACGGTCTCGTCGTCGACGGCGACCAGGATCAGCCGCTCGTCTCCGCCCTTCAGGGAATCGCCCTGCAAGGTGAACGACAGGTCGTGCCAGACGCGCTCCATCGACGCGAAGAGCCCGTTGCTCGGTATGCCGACGAGGATCGGCACGTAGGCGATCGACGCGAGCAGGCAAAACACGATGCAGAAGCGCTTCGGGAAGGCTTTACCCAGAAAATTCATCGATTCACCTTTTTGGCGGGGGTCTTGGACGGGGTCTTGATCGGGGCCTTCTTGGCGGGCGTCCGCTCGGCGGGCTTGGGGGCCGGGGCCTTCGCGGGCGCCTTCTCCGGGAGCCCGTGGCGCGCGCGCAGCTGCGCCCGCGCGAAATCCATGATGCCCTGCGCGTCGGCGTCCTTCTCGACGGCGCGGGCCGCGTCCAGGGCGGCGACGCCTTTCGCGTCGCCGACGACGCCGACCGTCGCGGCCGCCTGGCGGCGGGTCGCCGCGTCGGGGCTCTTGAGGGCGGCGTAGGCGACGGGCAGGCCCGACGCGTCTCCGGACTTGGCGAGCGCGGCCGCGGCCTGCACCCGCACCCCCGCGTCGGCGTCCTTGAGGGCCGCGGTCAGGGCCGGGGCCGCGGCGGGGTCGGCGATCAGGCCGAGCGACTTGGCCGCCTCCGTCCGAACGCCGGCGTCGGCGTCGGCCAGAGCGGAGGAGAGGGCGGGGACGCCCTCCTTCGCGCCGATCTCGCCGAGGGAGGCGGCCGCGACCTTGCGCGCGGAGGCGTCGGGATCGGACAGGACCGAGGCGAGGGCCGGGACGGCGACGGCGGCCCGAAGCTTGCCGAGCGCGCGCATCGCCGCGTGGCGCACCGGGGCGGCCCCGTCCTTCAAGGCGCCCACCAGGGCGTCGGCCGCCGCGCCGTCGCCGATGTAGACGAACGCGGTCGCCGCGGCCTGGCGCACGCGCGGGTCGGAGTCGCCGGACAGCACCGCCGCGAGCTTGGGCACCGAGGAGCGCGAGCGCTGGGCGCCCAGCGCCTCGCAGGCCGTCGCCCGCACGAACGGATGGGCGTCGCCGAGGAGGGTCTCCAGGGCCGGCACGGCCGCGGGATTGCGCGAGCGTCCGAGGTCTTCCGCCGCCTGCCGGCGCGCCATCGGATCGGAGGCCTTGGCCGCGGCGAGCGACGCCTTGAGCGGGTCGGGGGCCTGCGCGAGCCCGATAGACGCTACTAAGAGGAAGGCGGCCGCGAAAAGCGGGCGGGAGGTCACGGAGTGATTCTAGCGAGTCGTCCCCCCCGCCTTCAAGCGGAATCGGCGCTTACGCGCGGCCGTTCGGGAGCGCGAACGGATTGTCGGCGCGCGCCTTGAAGATCGAGCCGTGGCCCGAGCCGAAATACATCACGCGGAACAAGGAGCCCACGGCCTCATCCGTGAGCCCGCTCCAGCCGAGCTCGTCATGGAGACGCCGTTCAAGACCGGGCAGGGCCCCGAAGACCTCGTCGGAGGCCGGTCCGATCGCCGGATCCAGGTCGTAGGTGCAGTACTGGGCGAGATCGCCGTGGATGGCGACGTTGCGCACGCCGAATCGTTCCGGCGCCTCGGCGATCGGCGTCTCGGGGAGCAGGCGGAAGGGGCTGATGAAGAAGCTCGCGCCCCGCACCCGC
>JAMPYD010000209.1 GCA_023700845.1 Elusimicrobiota bacterium
CGCGCTGAAGCGGCCCCAGGCCGGCTTCACGCTCATCGAGCTGCTCGTCGTCGTCCTCATCATCGGCATCTTGGCCGCGATCGCGGTTCCCCAGTACTTCAAGGTCGTCGAGAAGGGCCGCTTCTCCGAGGCCACGTCCTGCTTCTCCACCCTCAAGGGCACCCAGGAGCGCTACTACCTGAAGTACAACACCTACACCGGCACCCCCGCGCAGCTCGACGTCACCTGCGCCGCGGGCAAGGCCTTCGCGGCCCCGGGCCTGACCGGCGGAGCGACGTGGACGGGAACCTTGCTGCGCAGCCCCGCCGCGCCCGCGCCGTACGGCGGCTACACGGTGACCTACGTCGGCCCCGCCGGCACGATGACCTGCAGCCAGTCGAACTGCACCACGGACCTGCTGCCCTAACTCAGCGCGTTCGATTCCGGAGATAAGCCGCGCGGGCCGCATGCCGCGCGGCTTCTTCTTTTCGGCCGGCGGCGTGCAGGGCCTCGCTGAGCTGGACGTGGGCGGGGGCGAAGCCCGGGTCGAGGGCGGCCGCGCGGCTCCAGAAGGAGACCTGGTCGCGCCAATGGCGCGTCTCCCTCCGCGCGCCCGCGATCAACGCCAGCGCGAGGATGCCCGCGGCCGCGAGGCCGGCGGGCCGCCGGACCGCGGCGCCCGCGAGGACGAAGAAGGCGATGCAGCCCAGATAGCCGTAGGCGAGGTAGACGTAGACCATGCCGTCCTGCGCGCCGAGCGTCGGCGGCAGCACGGCGGCCGCGTAGAAGACCCCCGCGAGGAGCAGGGCCGGCAGGCGCCGGCGCAGGATCCACAGCGCCGCGGCCGCGAGCGCCGTCAGGCCGAGCGCGGCCCCGGCGGGCAAGGCGGGCCGGCTCCAGCCGCCCTGCAGGCCGTAGGCCGCGAGGTAATCCCCCGGCCAGGCGAGCGCCCAGGGGTAAAGCCAGAGGGCGCGCGCGGCGGCGACGGGGGCGAAGGACGGCTCGTAGAGCTCCCGGCTCTTGGCCAGCTGCGTGATCGAGGCGGCCGCGACCGCGAGAATGAAAAACGGAGCCTTCTCCGCCCACACGCCGACCCGCTCCCGGTCGAACGGGTCCCCCGGCCGCGCCCTCAGCCGCCCCAGCGGCCAATAGTCCAGCGCGACCAGGACGAGCGGGAGGCTGAGGCTTCTCCAGCGGAAGAGCAGGGAGACCGCGTACAGGCCGAGCACCGCCGCCGTCCGCGGGCGAGAGGACCCGCCGAGGTAGACGGTCACGGCGAGGAGAAAGCACAGCGTCGAGAGCATGTCGGGCAGCTCGATGGCCCACGCGACCGTGTTGACCTGGTAGGGGTGAACGCAGAACAGCAGGGCCGCGGCGAAGGCCGGAATCTCCGGCTCGGGATTTCCCGCGAGCCGGAACAGGCGCCGGGACGCCGCGAACAGGGCGAGCGAGACGAGCCAGTGCGCGGCGAGGTTCGCCGCGTGATACGCCGCCGGATCGATCCCGGCGAAGGAGAACACCGAGGCGAACGCCGCCCAGCCGAGCGGCATGTAGGTGGTCAGGTAGGTGGAGAAGAACATCCAGCGCAGGCGCGCCGCGTCGAGGCCGTGGACGCCGGCGTTCTCCACGATCAGGGCGAGGTCGTCGAAAACGAAGCCGTGGCCGAGGATGGGCCCGAACGCGGCGAGGACCGCCAGAAGAAGGATCGCCGCCGCCGACGCGTCGCGGAGACGGCCGGGCGGGAGCCTCATGCGAAAAAATCTACCATTTCACGACGGGCAGGGTAGGCCCATTGTCCCGCATTTAGAGGGACCAAGGACCCTTCATCGCGAACGCGCGCTTTCGTAAGATCGGGGCATGAGCCACCTTTCCCTTCGCCGAAGCGTCGCCGCCGCCCTCTCCCTTTCCCTCGTCGCCGCCTGCCCCGGTCTGGCCCCGTACGCCGCCGCGCAGGCCATCCGCTCCGCGCCCGCCGCGTCCGCGACGAGCGCCGCCCCGGCGATGGCCCCGGTCTCCGCGATCGGCGCGGCCTCGTTCTCGGTTCCTTCCTTAATGCCCTCCGCCCTGGGCCTGACGCCCTCCCTCGCCGCGCCGTCCGCCCCCGCCCCCGCCGTCCTCGCCCCCGTCGCCGGCGCCAAGGCCCTCGTTTCGCCCGCGCCGCTGGCCGCGGCCGCCGCCTCCCCCGTCGCGGCGCGAGCGATCGCGCGTCCCGCGGCCCTCGCCCGGACCGTGTCCGCCGCCGCCAAGGAGACCGTCGCCGCGCTCGAGAGCGCCGGCCCTATCGCGAACGCCTCCCCCGCCTCCGCCGGCGCCGTCGGCCGAACGCTCGAGGACATCCTGACGGGCGCGCCGTCCCTGCGCCGCGCCTCCGACGTGTCCGCCCCCTCCATCGGCGAGCGGGTGAGCCTCGGCGATTCGGGCCTGCTCGCGCGCCCCGCCGGCGGCTCGATCCGCGACGCCGCCGCCGCGTCCGTCCAGGACTCGGAGGTCCCGCCCGCCCCGGCCGCCGAGCGCCAGCCGGCCCCGCGCGGGCCCAAGGGCCCGTTCTGGCCGCGCCTGCTCTCCGCCGCGCTCGCGCTCGCCCCCGCCGTTTTCCTCGGGCTCCCGCTGCTCGCCGCCTCCGCCTATCTCGTCGGCGGCCTCGTGATCGCCGCGAGCCTGACCTTGGCCGCCATGCCGTTCTTGAGCGAGTCCTCGCCGAAGGCCCTGCGGGCGGCGCCCGGCCTGGTCCTGACCGCCCTCGGCGTCGCCGCCGCCGGCGTGTCCCTGTCCCTGTCCTTCGGCCTCGGCGTGGCCGTCGCGCCCGCCTTGATCTGGACCGGCGCGCTCGCGATCCTCGGCGGCTGGGGCCTGTCCCGCTACGGCCTGGGCAAGAGCGAGAGCCGTTACGGCAACTACGGCTCCGTCGAGACGCTCTCGGCCTTCTTCGGCGGCCTCGCCGCGATGACGGGCGTGGCGCTCGCCGCGTCCACGCCGCTCGGCTGGACCGCGACCGCGCTCCTCTGGCTCTCCTACCCGCTCGCGACCTTGCTCTGGTTCCACCTGCCCGGCTGGGTCGGCAAGGGCATGACCGCCGCCGTCGAGGGCCTGTGGCACGGCATCCTCGGCATGACGCGCGTGCTCACCGCGATCCACCGCGACACGGTTCTCTTCGACCGCCTGTCGAAGTTCTCGGAAAGACACTGGAACAGCTCCAAGTGGAATGGCGTGTGGCTCGCCGTGATGTGGACGCCGATCATCCTCGTTGAGGGCTTGATGTACGCCCTGTCCGGCGTCGCCGGCCTCGCGGTCGGCCTCGTCGCCGCCCCCGTCAACTTCCTGTGGGGCGCCTCCGCGAAGCTGTGGCCCGGCTCCAAGGCGAACGTCTATTTCGCCGAGGCCGCGCGCCTCGTCTTCGACAACGTGCAGAACGGCAAGGCCGCGCGCTTCAATCCCCTCGAGGCGAAGCTGATCCCGCTCGCCAACTCGCCGAAGTTCCTCGTCAGCGCCGTCGGCTCCCTCGGCATACGCGCGCTGCAGCTCGGCTGGGTCGTCTACGCCGCCGTCGCCGCCCCGCTCCTCTCCTTGGCGGGCCTCATCCTCGCCTTCGGCCGCACCGGGACCTTCGACGAGAAGCGCCACTCCCACCGGTCGCTGCGCATCAACCGCGACGACTCCCCGTCGGAGAAGCCGGCCGAGCCCACGGACCCCGAGCCCGGGAACCCGTCGAAGGCCACCATCGTCCCGAAGCTGATCGCCGTCGCCCTGGCCCTCGTCCCGGCGTATTTCTTCGGCCTGCCGATCCTCGCCGGCGGCTCCTTCATCCAGATCCCGCTGTACTTCGCGCTCGTCCTGCCGCTGGCCGCGATGCCTTTCCTCGGCAAGGCCCCGATGTGGGCCAAGTCGTTCGCGGGCCGCGCCCTGTTCTACAACGGCCTGATCCTCCTGCTCAACGGCAGCGCGATCTGGGTCGGCCTGATCGCGCTTCTCGGCGGCTGGGGCTTCGGCCGCTGGGTCAAGAAGACCGCGGAGAAGGGCGGCAGCTTCGACGAGGCCGAGCTCGGCGCGTTCTTCGGCGCCCTCGGCTCCGCCGCCGCCGTCGGCGCGGTCTGGGCCGGCTTCCTCGGCGGCTGGATCGGCTGGGGCACGCTCGCGCTGGCCGCGGCCACGAGCCCCTTCCTCCTGATGCACCTGCCGTCGTGGGTCTGGACGGGCCTGCGCGGCGTCGTCAAGTCCTTCGGCCGCTCGATGGAGGCCTTCCACGACGTCGCGGGCTTCTGGCACGGCGACACCCGGTTCCGCTCGAACCTGAAGCATCACGCGTCCTACTGGCTCAAGAAGACGTACTGGAACGGCGTGTGGCTCTCGGCGATCTGGGTCCCGGTCGGGCTGATCCAGGCCGCGGAGTTCGTCGTCTCCGTCGCCCTCGGCGCCGTCGTCGGCCTGCTCCGCGCGCCGTTCGCCTTCGCCGCGGCCGCGCTGCGCGACGCGAAGTCCGGCTCCAAGTCCGCGCGGTTCTCTCAGGGCCTGCTGGACGGCTGGAAGGACGCCTCCGAAGGCTCGAAGAAGCTCTTCGACCGCCTCGTCTCGGGCCTGACGCCCGCGATGAACGAGGCGACCGAGGCGACGGGCCGCCCGACGGCGAAGGCCGCCGGCGCGTTCCTGCTCGCGCGCTTCGTCCAGCTCGCCTGGTTCGTCGGCGCCGTCGCGATGAACCTGTCGGGCCTCGCCTTCCTGATCGGCCTGTACCGCGGCGTCCGCGCCGCCTTCACGCCTCCTCCCGCGGCGCCCGAGACCCCGGCCGACGCGTAAACGACCCGCGGGGACTATCCTTGAGGATAGTCCCCGC